>DATFQE010000058.1:0-9658 GCA_035264445.1 Gaiellaceae bacterium
AATTGACGGGCGTCACGAGGGCGATCGCGATCGCCTGCGCGACGACCTTCCCGACACCCAGCGCCACGAACCCCGCGAGGATCAACTCGTTGGCCGCGAGCGCGACGAGCGCGACGACGAGGAAGCGGAGTCCCTGGTAAGCGACGTGGCCGCGCTGGTGCCGGAAGGTCCAGAGCCGGTTCCACATGTAGTTGTTCGTGACGGCCACGAGGAACGAGCACGCAGCAGCGAGGCTGTAGTGCAGGCCCGCGTCGAGGAGGAGCGCGAATACCGCGAGGTTGACGACGTACCCGCTCGCGCCCACGACGCAGAACTTCGCCAGCTGGACCCAGTTGTGAGGCGCGCTCAGAGCCCGACGCGCTCGGACACCGCGTGGGACGACGGCTGTCGTGGACCGTTCCACGGCGCCGAGCCTACCCGGCGCCGTCGCGTCCGTTCCCGTCGATGCTCAGCGCCGGATCGACCGCGACGGTCTCGACAGCCGTCCCGGAAGCGACGACGAACGCCTCGATCTCACCGGTAGGCGAGACGACGACGTCGCGGATCGCGCCGAGGTCGCGACCCGCACGGGCAACGTGCATGCCCTTCAGCTGTCGCAGCGAGCTCGCCCGGCCGCGGTAGAACTCGAAGCCGTCGTTGTCCACGAGGGCGAACGGCGAGGTCAGCCGGATCTCGCTCTCACGAACCTCGGCGGCGGCAAGGGGCAGGAAGCGATGCGCGTTGTCGCGGCACAGCACGTCGAGCCCCAGTGCCCGCTGCTGCACCGGGTCGACGATCAGGTCGACCGCCCGGCCGACATCGATGCTGTCGAGCCGGACCGGGAACTGCAGGAGCTCCTCGGCCAACAGCGGGGATCGCACACAGGCCATTCTGCCCGAGCGAGAACCCGAGAAACTTCAGGCAACGGTGAACGCGTCGTCGCCGGCAGGGTCCTCCCACTCGACGTCGACGCCGTCCACGCTCGCCCCGGGCGGACCCCGGCCGCACCAGTCGACCATGCTCCGGACGCGGTCCGGGTCGCCCTCGAAGACGGCTTCCACCGAGCCGTCGGGGCAGTTCCGCACCCAGCCGCCCAGGCCGAGCGAGCGGGCTCGGTCGCGCGTCGCGGCGCGGAAGAAGACACCCTGCACCCGCCCGCGGACGCGAACGCGCGCCCTGGTCACTCGTTGAAACCCTCCTCGCCGACGAGCGGCACGAAGCGGCAGGGCACCGACCGCACGACCGCGGCGCCTTCCGGGCTCTTGACGATCAGCTCGAGCCGCTGGTTCGCGCGGCCGCCCACGGGAACGACGATCCGGCCGCCGAGCTTCAGCTGCTCGTAGAGGCTCCCGGGGAGCACCGGTGCCGCCGCGGCCACGGCAATCGCGTCGTACGGCGCTCGGTCGGGCACCCCTAGCGTCCCGTCGCCGACTCGGGCGTCGACGCCGTCGTAGCCCGCGGCCGCGAGCGCCGCACGAGCGCGCTCGGCGAGCGCGCGCACGCGCTCGATCGTCACGACCTCGCCGGCCAGCTCCGCAAGGACGGCTGCGTGGTAGCCGGAGCCCGTGCCGACGTCGAGCACGCGTTCGTCACCGTCCAGCGAGAGCAGCTCGGACATCTTCGCGACGATGTACGGCTGCGACATGGTTTGGCCGCCGCCGATCGGCAGGGCAGCGTCGTCGTAGGCGCGCTCGCGCACGTCCTCGGGTAGGAACAGCTCGCGTGGAACGCGCGCCATCGCGGAGAGCACGCGCTCGTCCTTCACGCCGCGACGCCGCAGCTGGCGCTCGACCATGCGCCGGCGCTCGTCGTCAGGCTGCACGGGCGTACGCGGGCGCCTCGACCCCGAAGTGCGCCAGCACGGTGGGCGCCACGTCCACGATGCTCGCGATCTCGGCCTCCACACCCACCGCGAGCACGGGGACGGTCGAGTCGCCGGCCGCGAGCGAGCCGTGGCTCCCGCCGCCCGCGTGGTGGCGCCCCGCGAGGTCGGCGAACTCGACCCCGGGCGCGGCCGACACGATCAAGTCGCCGGCATTCGGGTCGTGGAGTGCCGCCCAGCCGCGCGCGAGTGCGTCGGGGTAGTCGGCGACGAGGCTCTCGTCGCCGGTCGTCTCCCAGCGGTCGCCCGCGCGGGCGAAGCGGAGCTCCTCGCCCTCCCTGCGGAGGACGGCATCGCCCCCTTCCATGAACAGCGCGGACTCGGCCACGTCCCCGGCGTCGAGGCGCGCCGCGAGGTCCCGTGGCTCGGCGTCGCAGCCGGGAAGCAGATAGACCATCCCGGCGCGGTTCGAGGCCGTCACGACGACCTGCGCGTCGGAGCGCCGGCGGTTGAAGAGCCGTAAGTCCGCGAACGTGTCCTGGAGGCGCACGGCCTGCGCGACGTGCGTCTGGCCGTGGTCGGCGAGGAGCAGAACGTCGTAGCGGTCGAGGAACTCGTCGATGCCGCCGGCCGCGGCGAGCAGCGCCCCGATCGCCTCGTCGCTGCGGCCGAGGGCCGCGTCCGCCGCGTCCGGCCCGGCGACGTGTGAGGCGAAGTCGTAGTCGGGCAGGTAGTAGACGAGGAAGTCGAAACCGTCCCGCGTCACCAGCCAGCGGCCGACGGCCGCCGCGTAGGCGTCGACCGAGCTCTCCGCCCGGTTGCGCACGGCGATGGGAGCGCCGGTGCGGTCGGACTCGAACAAGCTGTAGTAGAAGAACCGCTTCGGCCCGTAGGCGACGCGGCCGAACCCCGGGACGAGCGGCCGATGCGGCGTGCGGCCGCGGTAGCAGGTCATGTTGACCGCGGCGGTCGTGTATCCGGCGTCCTCGAGCGCCTCGTACACCGTGACGGCGTTCCTGCCGAGGTGGGCGGCGTTCATGTTGAAGATCGTGTCGAGAATCGACCGGCGGGCGCCGGCGGCGCGAATCGCTCCGAAGGACGAGCCGTACTCGACCACGCGCCGCTCGCCACGGTGGAACCAGACGAGATGCGGGATCTCGTGCACGTCGGGGTGGGCTCCGGTCGCGATCGACGACAGGCAGACGGGCGTGAGCGACGGGAACGTCGACGTCGCTCTGCCGTAGCTCCCTCGCTCCGCGAGCGCTGCCAGCGCCGGCGAGCCGCCCGCGACGGCCCGCTCGAACATCGACGGGGTGAGGCCGTCGATGACGACGAGAACCAGTTTCCTAGCGGGCAAGGGTGCGCAGGCCCGCGTAGCGCTCGACGCTTCGCTGCTTCGCGCGGCGGGCGAGCACGGGCGCCGCCACCGCCTCGAGATAGCCGACAATCGGTACGAACGCGAGCAGGGCTCCGATCAACGCTGCCGCGCCCACGAGCACGGCCGTTGCTCCGCGCGTCCCGCCCCGCGCGAGCGCGCCGCGTACGACGAGCCCCGCCGCGCCGCCGCCGACGACGCCGCCGGCAGCACCGGCCACCGCGTCGCCGGTCTCGCCGAGCAGGAGGCCCGCCCCCAGACCGGCGGCCGCTCCAACGAGGATCGAGGCAGGAAGACCAAGGCTCCAGCCGCCGAGAATTGCCGCGGCGAGCATGCCGAGGGCGACGCCGAGGCCGAGCGAGACACCTAGCCAGTACCACTCCATGGCGTTCAGTCTAGAGCGGCGACCTCGTTTGGAAGCCGGGTCGTCGGGGTATGCGTTACGAGCGGTGGAGGGACGACGCGGAAGCTGTACAACGCCGCTTCTCGTGTTCGTCACGTCCTCCAAGTCGGGCCCGGCCCGGAGGATGGACAGCACGCTTGCGCACCTCGCGCGTAAGGAGCGGCACCGGCTGCGCCTGGCGCGCCTGGACATCGACGAACGCCCCGACCTCGCCGATCGATTGGGGGTCGAGACCGTGCCCACTCTCGTCCTCGTCCGTAACCGCCGGGTCGTCGAGCGGCTGGAGGGACGCGCGAGCGTCCCGCGCATCGAAGCGATGCTCGACGAGCATCTCGCCGGCGCTCCGGTCGTCGCGGCCTAAAAACCGGACGCTTCCGCTTCCCGTAGGTCCCTAGAAGTGCAAACCCCGGGGGGACAGGAGGCTTCATGCGCAGATTCACGCTTCAGGCAGCGCTAATCGGTGCGTTGCTGGCCGCTTTCGGCGCGGGCTCGTACGCGCTCGCGGGCGGAGGCACGAGTCAGATCAAGTCGGACGACATGACCGGATACCTCGAGGTCGCAGGGCCCGGTCCCGTCTCAAGCGTCGCGTCGGGGAGCTTCGAAGCACGAATCGATGACGAGGCCAACGAGATCCATTACACGCTCAGCTACGAGAACCTCGAGGCGCCGGTTGCACAGGCGCATATCCACTTCGGACAGCGTTCCGTGAACGGCGGAATCTCGGCGTGGCTCTGTGAGGGGACGAGCCTGTCGCCCTCGGCCAGCACGCCGACCTGCCCCGGCCAGGGCGGGACAGTGAGTGGCACGATTACCCCGCTCGAGGTCATCGGACCAAACGGACAGGGAATCGCTCCAGGTGAGTTCGAGGAGCTCGTGGCCGCGATCCGCGCCGGCCGCGCGTACGCGAACGTCCACTCGGCGAAGTTCCCCGGTGGGGAGATCCGCGGGCAGCTGAACAACCGGAACCAGCGCGACGACTAACACGTGCCAGGCGGCGCACCTGTCGCGCTCCCGAGAGCCCGGCTCTAGGCCGGGCTCTCGCCGTTCTGGAGCCGCTCGATCACGGCGATTCCGAACGCGGCCGCGCGAGCCCCGTCGACTACCCGGTGGTCGAACGTCAGCGCGACGTACCCGACCGGCCTGACGACGACCTCGCCGTCCCGGACGACCGGCCGGTCGGCGATCCGTCCGAGGCTCAAGATCCCGACCTCGGGATGGTTGACGATCGGCGTCTGGAACAGGCCGGCCAGCTTGCCGGCGCTCGTCACGCTGAACGTGGAGCCGCGCAGCTCCTCGGGCTTGAGCTCTCCGGCGCGGGCCGCGTCGGCGAGTCGGCGCACGTCCGCGTCGACCTCGGCGAGCGAGCGGGAGTCGACGTCCTTGACGACGGGCACGACGAGCCCCTGCTCGGTCTGGACGGCGAACCCCAGGTCGTAGCGGTCGAGGTAGACGATCTCGCCGTCATCGAGCCGGGCGTTGAGCTCCGGGAAGTCCTTGAGGGCGTCGGCGGTCGCCTTCAGCGTCAGCGGGACGAGCAGCTTGAGGTCGACGCCGCCGAAGTCGCATTCCTCGACCCACGTGACGGGCGCGACCTCGCGGTGCGCGCGGGTCATGTGCTCGGCGATCAGTCGACGGATGCCGCGCAGCGGCTCGCGGCGGCCCTCGCGGCCGGCGCCTGCGGCTCCGCGGACGTCCTGCTCGGTGATCCTCCCCTGCGGCCCCGTGCCTGTGAGCGAGCCGAGGTCGACGCCGAGCTCCCGCGCGATCTTGCGGACGAGCGGCGTCGCGCGCACCTTGCCGTCGTCCGGCGCGGAGGCTTCAGCCGCCTCCTGCTGCGGCGCGGCCTCGGCACGCGGCTGCTCCTCGGACGCGGCGGCGGGCGCGACGCCATCCTCGCCGATCACGACCAAGACCGTTCCGACGGGTACGACCTGCCCTTCCTCGACGAGGATCCGTGCGACCTTCCCCGCAGCCGGCGAGGGGATCTCGACGGTCGTCTTGTCGGTCTGCACCTCGACGAGCGGGTCGTCCTCGGCGACTTCCTGACCGACAGAGACGAGCCAGCGCGCGATCTCGCCCTCGGTCAGGCCCTCGCCGAGGTCCGGAAGCTTGAACTCGTACGCCATGCCGGGCGGAAACCTAGCGGCGCCCGCCGGCCTCCTCCATCTCGACGAACTCGACGTCGCCCCAACGAGCGAAGTGGCGCACGTGGCGGCCGGTCTCGCGGAACCCGGCGCGCTCGTAGACGTTGATCGCGCGTTCGTTGAACGCGGCGACGTTGAGGATGATCGGACGGCCAGGGAAGCGCGCCCTCGCGAAGTCGACTCCACCCCGGAAGAACTCGGCGCCGAGCCCTTGCCCGGTCAGCTCGGGGCGAAGGCCGAGCCCGATCTCGACTGCCTCGCCCTTTTCCTCGAGGTAGTAGAAGCCGACGAGCGTCCCGTCGTCGCCGACGGCGCCATAGAACCGCTCCGGGTTCAGCACCGGGTCCTGGTCGCCGTCGTAGAAGTCGTACGGAGGCTCATAGCGCCAGGCCTCCAGCTCGGCAAACGTGTCCGCGGACGCGGGCACAATCGTGAGCTTCACTAGCGGGGCGTGCCGATCCACGCGTCGGCGGGCGCGATCAGGACGCGCAGTCCGCCCTCGACGCGCCAGATCGAGACAGCCTGCTCGTCGCCGGTGAGCTGCGGAGCGATCTCGCGCGGAACGTAGCCGGCCTGGACGGTTCGCTCCTCGTTCCAGATCCCGACCGCGTGCGGGTCGTGCTCGTTGTCCGGCTCGGGAACGAGCGCCAGTCGCTGTCCCGGCGCGAAGCCCGGCTCGTTGAGCGCCTCCGGCCGGAACGACACGCCGGCGACGGCGACGACGCGGATCCGCTCGTCCTCCCAGCGGACGGGCTCGCCGGTGGCCGCGTCGCGCAGGCGATAGCCGGACGGCGCGCGCTCCAGCCAGAGCCTCAGGCGCTCGCTCACGACCATGCGTCGTCGCGAAGCACGGCGTGGACGCCGACGAGCCCGTTCACCACCTGGGTGACGCGCAGGTCGACGACGACGCTGGCGAACGCGAGCGCTTCCGCGTCCGAGAATCCGTGCTCGCGGCTCATGAGCGCGACCATCCCCTCCACCGCGATCGTCGCCGCGCGGCCCAGGTGCTCGTCGAAGCCGAACGTCAGCCAGGCCGCGTCGATTCGAGCGGCGGGCCATTCGAGCGGGAGATCGTCGCGCACGTCGAGGGTCACGCGGGCCGCGACCGGTGTCTCGATCGCCGTCCCGCAGACCTCGCCGTCGCCCTGGCGGGCATGGCCGTCACCGGCGGAGAAGAGGGCACCGTCGACCGGGATCGGCAGGAACAGCGTCGTGCCGGCGACGAGCTCCTTGCAGTCGACGTTGCCGCCGGACCGGCGCGGCGGGATCGTCGAGTGGCGGCCCGGCTCGCTGGGCGGCATTCCGAGGACGCCGAGAAACGGCGCGAGCTCGACGGTCCGCCCGAGGGCGCGGCCGACCCCGCCGTCGAGCTGCCACCACACCGGCTGGTCGCCGACGTAGGTCCCGCCCCAGTCGGCGGGAAGCACCTCGCCGATCGTGACCGCGAGCGTCTGCCCGAGGCGGGCACCCCGGACTTCGATCGGCCCGGCGAGCGCGTGACCCTCGTACTCCGCCTCGTCCCGAGGCGTGAAGCGCTCCTCGCGGGTCAGATGCCAGCCCGCGTCCGGCGTCGAGAAGCGGACGGCGTCGCCCGGGTCGACCGTGAGCACCGGCTCGAGGTCGGGCGAGAAGTGCCCGTGGAGGACGCTCGCCTCCAGCGGCAGCTCGTGCAGCACTAGAACTCGAGCAGCTTGCGGGCGGCGTCCACGACGCGCTCGACCGAGGGCATGTAGGCGTCCTCGATCTGCCAGTACGGATACGGCACGTCGTAGCCCGTGACGCGCAAAACCGGCCCGTGCAGGTCGAGGATCGCCTTCTCGGCCAGGATCGCGGCCAGCTCGGCGGCGTAGCCGCAGGTGCGCGGCGCCTCCTGCACGATCACTACCCGCCCGGTCTTCCCCGCCGAGGCCAGCAAGGCGTCCTCGTCGAGGGGCTTCAGCGTCCGGATGTCGAGCACCTCGACCGAGGCGTCGATTCGGTCGGCCGCGGCCTCGCAGACCGGGATCATGGAGCCGTAGCCGACGAGCGTCACGTCGCTCCCCTCGCGTGCGAGGCGGGCCTTGCCGAGCGGGACGACATGCTCGCCCTCGGGGACCTCGCCGCGGAGCGTTCGGTAATGGAGCTTCGGCTCGAGCACCACCACCGGGTCCGGGTCGCGGATTGCCGCTGCCAGCAGGCCTTTCGCGTCCGCCGGCGTGGACGGGATCGCGACCTTCACGCCGGGCGTGTGGACGTAGTAGGCCTCGGGCGAGTCGTCGTGGAGCTCGGGTGCGCGAACGCCGCCGCCGTACGGCATGCGCACGGTCAGCGGGAAGCCGAGCTTGCCGCCGCTTCGCCAGCGGTAGCGGCCGACGTGCGTGATCAGCTGGTCGAGGCAGGGGTACGAGAAGGCGTCGTACTGCATCTCGCAGACGGGCTTGAACCCGGCCATGCAGAGGCCGACGGCGCCGCCCAGGATCCCGGCTTCGGCGAGCGGCGTGTCGAAGCAACGGTCCGGCCCGAAGCGGTCACGCAGCCCCGCTGTGGCGCGGAAGACACCGCCTGCGCGGCCGACGTCCTCGCCGAGGACCATCACGTCTGCATCGCGCTCCAGCTCGACGTGGAAGCAGTCGTTGATGGCCTCGAGGACGGTGCGCTCAGCCAAGGCTCGACCCCAGGGTGCGGCGGAGCTCCGCGAGGTCGCGTGCGAACGAGGCCGGCGGGTCGACGAACGTGTGCTCGAACAGGAGCGCGGGATCGGCGGGCGGCTCCGCCTCGGCGGCCGCGATCCCCTCGCGCATCACCGCCGCCGCCTCGGCCCTGATCGACTCGGCCATCTCGTCGGTGAGGATCCCCGCGCGCCGGAGGTAGCCCTCGAAGCGGGCGACGCACTCGCGGCCCTTCTCCTCCTCGACGCGCTCGAGGTCGATGTACGCCTTGGGGTCGTCGGCGGTGGCGTGGGGTGCGGCACGGTAGTGCACGGCCTCGATGAAGGTCGGGCCTTCGCCGGCGCGGGCGCGCTCGACCGCCTCGCGCGTCGCCTCGTACACCGCGAGCACGTCGAGCCCGTCGACCCGCAGGCCCGGCATCCCGTAGCCGACAGCCTTGTCGGCGAGGTTGTCGGCACGCGTCTGCGCCTCGAGCGGCGTCGAGATCGCCCACTGGTTGTTGTTGCAGAGCAGGACGAGCGGCGAGCCGGTCACGGCGGCGAGGTTGGCGCCCTCGTGGAACGAGCCTTCCGAGGTCGCCCCGTCGCCGAAGTAGACGATCGCGCACGCCTTCTCGCCGCGGAGCTTCTTGCCCCAGGCGAGGCCGGCCGCGTGCGGAACGTGCGTCGCGATCGGGACGCAGATCGAGGCGACGTTGTAGTCGGCCGGGTTCCACCAGCCGGCCGGGTGGCCGCGCCACCAGGAGAGGACCGTCGACGCGGGCATCCCGCGCAGGAGCCCGATCGCCGACTCGCGGTAGCTCGGGAAGATCCAGTCGTCCTCGTCGAGCGCGTACACCGAGCCGGCCTGCATGGCCTCGTGGTTCCAGTAGATCGCGTACGTCCCGATCCGGCCCTGGCTGTGGTAGACGACCGAGCGCTCGTCGTAAATGCGCAGGAGGACGAGGCTGCGGTAGAGCTCGACGAGGTCGTGATCGGTCAGCCCCTCGACCTCTCCGTCGGGCACCGTGTCGCCGTCGCCGATCACGCGGCGAAGGTCACGCTCGGCCGGAAGCACCTGCGCCATAGGCGACGGAATCTATCTAGTGCGAGGCGATGAAAGCCTCGACCCGGGCGCGAAACGCAGGGTCCTGGAGCATCTGCGATCCGTGCGCCGCGCCGGGCAGGATCTCGAGCACCCGGTCCGGCGACGGCAAGGCTGCATACATGGTCCGCGCATCGGTCTGGAAAGGCTCGTCCTCGGCCGACGCGGCGAAGAACACCGGCGTCTGCAGCCGCCGCACAGACG
>DATFQE010000059.1:0-6439 GCA_035264445.1 Gaiellaceae bacterium
TGGCGGCGACGACGATGCCGACCCCTGACTTGGTGAAGTCGTCGTAGCGCTCGGTGGGCCAATAGGTCGCCGGGTTCCCGTCGGTGGCGAGCGGAACCTCGCCGTCGTGCTCGCCGCCCGTCCCTTCGGGGTCGTAGGCACTCGTGGCCGTGAGACGGACGTCGGCCGGGGCCGGAGGCGACGCCACCCCGTTCCCGTCCTTGTTGTACGTGCCGTCGACGAACAGGAACACCGCAGCGGCGGCCGCCAGCACACCTAGCGCGAGCAGGATGAGGAAGATCGGAGGCCGCCGGCGGCGGCGCGCGCGACGCCCCCGCCGCGCCGCGGCCGGCACGACCAGCGTCCGCTCGGACTCGTCGCCGTACCCGTCAACGTCGCGCATGGACACCTCGAGGTCGGCGACCAGCTCGTCCATGGAGGCCTGCCGGTCCTCGGGCCGCTTCGCCATCGCGCGCTCGATCGCGAGCGCGAGGCGCGGCGGCACGTCTCCGCGACGGTCCAGGACGCTCGGAGGAGGCTCGTTCACGTGCTGCATCGCGACCGCGACGAAACCCTCGCCGCGGAACGGCAGCTCGCCGGTGAGCAGTTCGTAGAGGACGACGCCGAGCGAGTACACGTCTGTCTTCTCGTCGACGGGCTGGCCCTGCGCCTGCTCCGGCGCGATGTAATCGCTCGTGCCGAGCACCGTGCCGGTCTGTGTGACTCCGTCGACGTCGAGGGAGCGAGCGATGCCGAAATCCGTCACCTTCGCGCGCCCCTCCTCGTTCAGGATCACGTTCTGCGGTTTCACGTCGCGGTGGACGATCCCGCGGTGGTGCGCGTAGCCGAGCGCGCGCGCGATCTGGAGCGCGAGGTCGACGGCCTCGCGAACCGGGAGCGCGCCGGCCCGCGTGACCACCTGCTTGAGGTTCTCTCCGTCGACGTACTCGAAGACGATGAACTGGCGGCCGCCCTCCTCGCCGCGGTCGATCACGGTGACGATGTTCGGGTGCGCGAGCTGCGCGACGGCGCGCGCCTCCCGCCGGAAGCGCTCGACGTAGTCGGCGTCCGTGACGTAGTGCTCGTGGAGGATCTTCAGCGCGACCGGGCGCTCGAGCAGGCTGTCGCGCGCCTTGAAGACGCTGGACATCCCGCCGGTGCCGACGAGCTCCTCGAGCTCGTAGCGATCCGCGACGACCTCGCCGACCACACAGACCAAGGTACCGCCTGCGGGCGTCGAATCAGCCGCCGAGCACGCTCTCGAACGCCTGCTCCCAGACGCTCAAGGCCTCGTCCAGCTCCGCGTCCGCGAGGACGAGCGGCGTGAGGACGCGGATGCAGTTCGAGTAGATTCCCGACTTCAGCAGCAGCAGCCCGTTCCGGGCAGCCTGCTCGACGACTTCCGTTGCGAGGTCCGGAGCCGGCTCCTTCGTCTCCGGATCGAGCACGAGCTCGAGTGCGAGCATCGCTCCCAGCCCGCGGACGTCGCCGATCTGCGGCCACCGCTGCTGCCAGATCTCCATCCGAGCACGCATCGCATCGCCGAGCGCGGCGGCACGGTCGTTCAGGCTTTCCTCCTCGATCACGTCGAGGACGGCGAGCGCGGCGGCCTGTGCGACCGGGTTGCCGACGTACGTGCCGCCGATCGCGGAGTCGCCGGGGGCGTCCATGATCTCGGCCTTCCCGACGACCGCCGAGAGCGGCAGCCCGGCCGCGATCGACTTGGCCAGCGTCATCAGGTCGGGCTCGATGCCGTAGTGCTCGATCGCGAAGAGCTTGCCCGTTCGCGCGAAGCCGGTCTGCACCTCGTCGACGACCAGCACGATCCCGTGCCGGTCGCAGATCGCGCGCACGCCCTCCATGAACTCGAGCGGAGCGACCTGGAAGCCTCCCTCGCCCTGGACGGGCTCGATCACGATCGCGGCGACGTTCTCGGCGGCGACCTGCGTCACGAGCGCGCGGTCGAGCGAACGCAGCGCGTCGGCGGCGGACGGGCCGCGGTAATCCTGCGCAAACGGAACGCGGTAGACCTCGGGCGCGAAGGGGCCGAGCCCCGCCTTGTACGGGTGCGTCTTGGAGGTGAGCGAGAGCGACAGCAGCGTGCGCCCGTGGAACCCGCCCTCGAAGGCGATCACGGCGGGCCGGCCCGTGAACGCGCGCGCGAACTTGATCGCGTTCTCGACTGCCTCGGTTCCTGCGTTGAAGAACGCCGCCTTCCGCGGCCCGGCGATCGGCGTCACCTCGCAAAGGCGCTCCGCCAACGTCACGTAGAGCTCGTACGGGACGATCGTGAAGTCGGTGTGGCTGAAGCGGGCGAGCTGCTCCTGGGCCGCCTCGACGAGCCGCGGGTGCGAGTGGCCGACGTTGAGGCAGCCGACGCCGCCGGTGAAGTCGATGAACGTGTTCCCGTCGACGTCGGTGAGCGTCGCGCCGCGGCCCTCCGCCGCCACGATCGGCAGGTAGATCGACAACGGGTCGGCGACGACGCGCTCCTTGCGCTTCAGGATCTCCCGTGACCTCGGTCCCGGAATCGAGGTTCGCAGCTCGATGGACTTGGTGGCAGCCATGGGCCCGACGATAGCGATGCTAGGAGACGGCGACGGACTCGATCGTCGCGTCCTGGGTGGGCTTGTCGCGGCTGTCGCGGGGCAGCTCCACGATCGTGTCGACGATGTCCATTCCCGAGGTGACGCGGCCGAAGACCGTGTGCTTGCCGTCGAGCCACGGAGCGGCGTCCGTGACGACGATGAAGAACTGGCTCCCATTGGTGTTGGGGCCGGCGTTCGCCATCGCTAACGCACCGCGCACGATCTTGCGCTCGTTGAACTCGTCCTCGAACGTGTACCCGGGGCCGCCGGTACCCGTGCCGGTCGGGTCGCCGCCCTGGATCATGAAGTCCGGGATCACGCGGTGGAAGATCACGCCGTCGTAGAACCCGTCCTTCGCGAGCTTCGTGAAGTTCTGCACCGTCTTGGGCGCGTCGACGTCGAAAAGCTCCAGCTCGATCGTTCCGTGATTCGTCTGCATGGTCGCTGTGGTCATGCGCCGCACGCTAGCGCACCGCCGCCGGAACCGTGCGCGAGCAGATCCACACACAACGCATACCGTTTTCGGGTGGCACAACGCGGGCGCTCGGGGCATAAATAACCCCGGCACGGCAACTCTCCTCCGTCTGCCTGCCATCGAGCCTTGCGGAGGCGCCACGACGGGGAACGTGGCTCCTCCGCGGGGCTCACTATCGTTGAGCGGGTGATCGTCGCCCACCTCGACCTGGACGCGTTCTTTGCCGCGGTCGAGGAGCTCGAGCAGCCCGAGCTACGCGCGCAGCCGCTCGTCGTCGGCGGTGACCCGCGCGGGCGTGGAGTGGTTGCGACCGCCAACTACGTCGCGCGGAGGTTCGGGATCCATTCGGCTATGAGCTGCGCCGAGGCGCTGCGCCGCTGTCCGCACGCCGTCTTCGTGCGCCCGCGCCACCGCCTCTACGGCGAGTATTCGCGGGCGGTCTGGGACGCCATCCGCGAAGTCGTCCCGACCGTCGAGCGCACCGGGCTGGACGAGGGCTACCTCGACCTCGGCGAGGTCGCGCAGGACTTCCGCGAGGCCCGCGTGCTCGCGGGCGCGGTGCAGGCCTCCGTTCGGGGCGCCACCAGCCTCACGTCCTCGCTGGGCGTGGCGACCTCGAAGGTGGTCGCAAAGGTCGCGAGCGACCGCCGTAAGCCGGGCGGCGTCACCGTCGTCCTCCCCGGCCGCGAGGCGGCGTTCCTCGCCCCGCTCGACGTCCGCAGGCTTCCGGGCGTCGGCCCGCGCGCGGAACAGCGGCTCGCAGCGGCCGGCGTCGCGACCGTCGGCGCGCTGGCCGGCCTCGACGACGACGCGCTCCGCCGGCTGCTGCCGGGCAAGGTCGGCGCGGTGCTGCGCGACCGTGCGCGCGGCATCGACCCGCGCGAGCTGGAGCTGTCCACCGAGCCCGTCTCGATCTCGAACGAGGAGACGTTCGACCGCGACATCTCCGACCGCGAGCGGCTCGCCGACGAGGTTCGGCGCATGGCGACACGGCTAGCCGAGGTGCTCGAGCGCAAGGGCTACACGGCGCGCACGGTCACGACGAAGGTGCGCTACCCGGATTTCTCGATCCGCAGCCGCTCGGCCTCGCTGGCGATCGGGATCGACGACGGCGAGCGGATCGCCCAGCTCGCGTGTCAGCTGCTCGAGCGGGCGCTGAACGACAGGCCGGGAGCGCTACGGCTGGTCGGCGTCGGCCTCTCGGGGCTCGAGACGCACCGCCAGCTGGCGTTGGTGTAAGCCCCGGGCGGCCGCCCGACGAGTCCCCTTAGGTCGAGTCGGGAGTGCAGGGCGGGCCCTTTCCGGTGCCAGGCATGGTCACAAGACCGTCACGAGTCGTCCACAGGCGCGAGCCCCAGCGCTGGGGAAACGCGGCGCGCGGTGCGGCTCCGCATTTCGCGGTGCCAGGCACCGTCACGAAAGCGTGACGAGTCACCAACAGGCTCGAAGGGTCAGGCGTAGGTGCTCGGCTCTACGCCGCGTTCCAGCGGAAGCCCGTCGGCTCGGGCGACGGCTTCAGAGGGCTCGCGGGAAGGCCGAGTCGAGGCTCGGGGAGGTTGAAGCCGCCCGGCGCGACGTCGTTCGGGGTGTCGGGATGGAACAGCGACGCGTGGTACTGGATCTGACCGCGGCCCGGGCCGAGCTCGAACTGGCCGCCGCCGTAGGGCCGGATCCCCTGCTCGGCGCAGTACTCGACCGCCTCGATGAGCCGGCGGATGCTGCCGAACCGTGACGGCTTGATGTTGATCGTCCGGGGCGGAAAGGGGAGATCCTTGATGTCGTCGACCGAGTGGATGATCGCGTCCCAGGTGATCCGGTCGCGGTGCGGCTCCAGGATCGCGTCTGTCTCCTCGGTGAGGGCCGGATCCTCGAGAAACACCGTGGGGAATGCCTCCACGAGGCGGCGGTAGAGCGCCGGGTCCGCGGGCTGGTCGACGACCGTGCCCTTGTACTGCCCCTTCAGGTCGAGCGACTCGACCACGCCCAGGCTCGCGAGCTCGGCGACGAAGTCGTCGTCCCAGGAGCTCTGCGGGTCGAGCTTGAACTGCAGGCCGGGATAGACCTCGAGCCAGTCCCGGATGCGGTCCGTGGTCGGCGGCTCGCCGAGCCGCATCGAGACGACGTAGCGGACGGGCCGCGGCTCGCGGCCGACGGCCTCGGCGAGCGACCGGCCGGCCTGGCGCAGCGCGAGGTCGAGCGCGGCGCTCTCGAACGCCCAGCGCCGGTAGTCGACAGAGGCCTCCATCGTCGGCCCGCTCGGGAAGAGCTCCAGACGCCCGACGAGCTCGGAGAACGAGTCGAGCGCGTGCGTTCCGGTGATCGGCAGCTCGCGACCGCGCTCCTGGAACGCCGTCTGATCCTCGGGCGTGTACGTGACGTCCTCGCCGACGCCCTCCTCGCCTCCCCCGCGAAGGTGGATGACCGTCGTGACGCGCGTGAAGTCCGTGGAAACGGGCTGCTCCAGCCGCTCGAGCTCGTAGGACTCGATCTCGACGGGGAGATCCGCCAGCAGGTCGTAGGTCGGCACGAACGCGAACCCTAAGGATCTAGGATCGAGCCCGTGGTCCTGTCCGACCGCACGATTCGCCGCCTGCTCGACGAGGGCCGCATCGCGATCGACCCGTTCGACGACGGGCTCGTCCAGCCGTCGAGCGTGGACGTCCGCGTCGACCGCTTCTTCCGCGTCTTCCACAACGCGCGCTACCCGTTCATCGACGTGAAGGAGCCGCAGGAGGAGCTGACCGAGCTGGTCGAGGTCGACGACGACACGCCGTTCATCCTCCACCCGGGCGAGTTCGTGCTCGGCTCCACGCTCGAACGGATCCGGCTGCCCGACGACCTCGTGGCGAGGCTCGAAGGGAAGAGCTCATTGGGCCGCCTCGGACTGCTGATCCACTCGACCGCGGGCTTCATCGACCCCGGTTGGGACGGCCACGTGACGCTCGAGCTCTCGAACGTCGCCAACCTCCCGATCACGATCTACCACGGGATGAAGATCGGCCAACTGTCGTTCGTACAGATGACCGAGCCGGCCGAGACCCCTTACGGGGCGGATGCGCTCGGCTCGAAGTACCAGGGCCAGCGCGGTCCGACGCCGTCCCGGTACTGGAAGAACTTCGAGCGGGAGAGGGTGTGAGATGAGGGTTCTCGTGACCGGCGCGACCGGCTTCGTCGGGCCGAAGGTTGCCAATGCGATCGTGGACGCCGGCCACGAGATCCGCGTCCTCGAGCGCAAGCCGGGCTCGTGGAGCAAGGCCGGAATCCGCTGCCAGGAGGCGGCTCAGGGCGACATGACCGATCCGGAGAGCCTTCGCAGGGCGACGGCCGGCAGGGACGTCGTCGTGCACCTCGTGGCCATCCGCCAGGGGCGGCCGGCCGCGTTCCACCAGGTGATGGT
>DATFQE010000060.1:0-6868 GCA_035264445.1 Gaiellaceae bacterium
TCGGCCGCTTCGCGATCTGCGGATCTCGGTTACGGACCGGTGCAACTTCCGTTGCGTGTACTGCATGCCGAAGGAGGTCTTCGGGCGGGACTACGCGTTCCTGCCGCGCGAGCAGCTGCTCAGCTTCGAGGAGATCGAGCGCCTCGCGCGCGTGTTCGCCGCGCACGGGGTCGAGAAGATCCGGCTGACCGGCGGAGAGCCGCTCGTTCGTCGCGATCTCGAGCTGCTCGTGGGGATGCTCGCGCGGATCGACGGCCTCGATCTGACCCTGACCACGAACGGCTCGCTGCTATCCCGCAAGGCCCAGGCTTTGGCCGATGCCGGCCTGGGCCGAATCACGGTCAGCCTCGATTCGCTCGACGACGAGGTTTTCCGCGCCATGAACGACGTCGATTTCCCGGTCGAGCGCGTGCTCGCCGGGATCGAGGCGGCGGCCGCGGCGGGCCTGGCGCCCGTGAAGGTGAACATGGTCGTGCGCCGCGGGCTGAACGAGGACAGCGTGCTCCCGATGGCACGCTACTTCCGCGAGGCCGGGCACACCCTTCGTTTCGTGGAGTACATGGACGTCGGCCACACGAACGGCTGGCGGCTCGACGACGTCGTGCCGGCCGCCGAGCTGGTCGCGGCGATCGACGCCGAGCTGCCGCTCGAGCCGGTCGAGCCTGCCTATCGCGGCGAGGTCGCGCGCCGCTGGCGCTACCGGGACGGTGGCGGCGAGATCGGCCTGATCGCGTCCGTCACGCAGCCGTTCTGCGGCGACTGCACGCGGGCCCGCGTGTCCGCGGACGGGAAGCTCTACACCTGCCTGTTCGCGCTGCGCGGCCATGATCTCCGCGCGGTGCTGCGGTCGGGAGCGTCCGACGACGAGCTGTCACGCGCGGTCGGCGACGTGTGGCGCGTGCGCGAGGACCGCTACTCGGAGCTGCGAACGGCCGAGACAGCCGACATCCCGAAGGTCGAGATGTCGTACATCGGCGGCTAGTCCGCGTCGCGCTTCGCAGGCCGTAATCGTTCCGGCACGGTTTCGTTGCAATCCCGACCCACGCCACGGCGCGGCTTCTGTGACACTTCCGTGACGCGGCCGTTACCCCGGCTGCCAGGGGCCGAGTCAGGCCTGCGCAAGTGGCGGTCCGAAAGGGGCTAGTCCCAAGGGGGCGGGTTGTGGACCCAGCGGCCGGCCAGCATCGTTGCCACGACCTGGACTTCTCGTAGTTCCCCGGGCTCGCAGGCGAGCGGGTCTCGGTCGAGGACGACCAGGTCGGCGTAGTGGCCCGGAACGAGTTTGCCGAGACGGCGCTCGTCGCGGGCGAGCCACGCCGGCGTCACCGTCGTCGCAACGAGCGCCTGCTCGACGGTGACCGCCTGCTCGGGCCGCCACGCCGGCCGGTCGTCGAGCGTGCGCAGGACGCCGGCGACGATGCCCGCCCAAGGGTCGAGCTCCTCGATCGGCGCGTCCGAGCCGTTCGCGACCACGGCGCCGCTCTCCCAGAGCGAGCGGAACGCATAGGCGCCCGCGAGCTTGCCGGCCCAGAACCGCTCGGCCATGTCGCGGTCCGAGGGGGCATGCGAGAACTGGACCGAAGCGGCGACGCCCAAGGAGGCAAACCGCGGGACGTCCTCCGGGGCCAGGAGTTGCGCGTGCTCGATCCGCTGGCGCAGTCCGAGCGGCGCCCACTCCGGTCGGGTCGCCTCGAACGCGTCCAGCGCCTCGCGGTTGGCCAGGTCGCCGATCGCGTGCACGGCCACCGGGAACCCGGCCCGAACGCCGGCCCGAACGATCTCCTCCAACTCTTCGCGGCTCGTGATCTGCACGCCGGACCCGTCGAGCATCCGCGCGGTCTGCGAGCCGAGCGTCCCGTCCATGAACGCCTTCAGGTACCCGACCCGGAGCAGCGGGCTGCCGAAGCCCGACCGCAGACCGACCGCGGCGAGTTCCTCGACCCGCTCGTACGACAGCGACTGCCAGACCCGCAGCAGGAGCGAGCCCTCCTCATTGAGCCGCTGGAAGACCTCCAGCGCACCGAGCCAGCCGTCCTTGTCGTGGATCGCGGTGACGCCCCGCGAATTCGCCAGCCGAATTCCCGCGCGTGACGCCTCGACCATCTCCTCGAGCGTCGCGGCCGCGTAACGGTCGCGGAAGTGCCAGCACGACTCCTCGCGCAGGACGCCGGTCGGCTCGCCGGTGGAATCCACCTCGACGACGCCGCCGGGAACCGCCAGATCGCCGTCCGCCAGAGCCAAGGCGGCAGAGTTGAGCCAGCAGGAATGCGAGTCGCGCGCGGTCAGGATCGCCGGGATCGAGCCCGTGACCTCGTCGAGCACGTGCCGAGTCGGCTCGACCACCGGAGCCCAGTCGGCGCTCCGCCAGCCGCGCCCGCGAAGCCAGCCACCCTGTCGCACGCCGCCGAGGGCGTCACGCACGCGCGCGACCGCCTCCTCCAGCGACCGAGTCCCCTCCAGCCGGACCTCGCCCTGCGCGAGCGCCCAGGTGGGGAAGTGGACGTGCGAGTCGTTGAGCCCCGGCAGTACGCACCGGCCGCCGAGGTCGACGCGGTCGGGCGGCGCGAGGGCCGCCTCGTGCGTCCCCACGCCGCCGACGATCCACTCGCCCGCGATTGCCAGAGCGCCCGCCGTCGGCAACGACGGCTCCATCGTCCGGATGACGCCGTTCTCGAGGATCACGCCGCGGCGATCCTAGTTAGGCTCAGGTCGATGGCGCAGGGGGGCGAGTCCATCTGGGTCGCCACGACCCCGGACACGGACTATCCGCAGCTGTCGACCGACGTCGAGGTCGACGTTGCGGTCGTGGGAGCGGGGATCACGGGCGTCACGACCGCCGTCCTCCTGAAACGCGCCGGCAAGCGGGTCGCGCTCATCGACGCGAAGCGCATCGTCCGCGGCGCGACCGGCTACACGACCGCCAAGGTCACGTCCGGCCACGGCGTCGTCTACACGCAGCTGACCCAGGCCTTCGGCGAGGACGGCGCGCGCATCTACGCCGAGTCGAACCAGGCCGCGATCGAGCGCATCGCCGAGCTCGGCGCCGACTGCGACTTCGAGCGCAAGGACAACTACGTGGTCGCCGAGCAGCCCGAGGACCGCGAGCAGGTCGAGCGCGAGGCCGAGACGATGCAGAAGCTCGGGCTGCCGGCCTCGTTCGTGATCGAGACGCCGCTTCCGTACGACGTCGCCGGCGCCGTCAGGCTCGAGAACCAGGCGCAGTTCCACCCGCGCAAGTACCTGCTCGGCATTGCCGAGACGCTCCCGGGCGACGGCAGCCACGTCTTCGAGAACACCCGCGCGCACTTCGTGAACCAGTCCGACCCTTGCGTGGTCGAGACCGAGCACGGGAACGTCCGCGCCGCCGACGTCATCCTCGCGACGCACCTGCCGTTCATGGACCGGGGCTTCTTCTTCGCCAAGGCCCACCCGCACCGCAGCTACGCCGTCGCCGCGCCCATCGACCCCGCGACGGCGCCCGACGGGATGTTCATCAACTCGGGCGTCCCGACCCGCTCCGTCCGGACGATCCGCGACGGCGACCGCCTGCTGATCCAGACCGGCGGCGAGGGGCACAAACCCGGCCAGCCGGGGGAGGACGAGTCCGAGAGGTACGACGTCCTCGAGGACTTCCTGCGCCGGCACTGGCCCGAGGCAGGCCCGGTCGAGTACCGCTGGTCGACGCAGGACTACATGTCGGTCGACCGGGTGCCCTTCGTCGGCCCGCTGAGCCGGCGCTCGGAGCACGTCTACGTGGCGACCGGCTTCAACAAGTGGGGCATGACCTCCGGCACGGTCGCCGCGGAGATCCTCGCCGACGCCGTTCTGGGCCGAGAGAACGCGTGGGCCTCGCTCTACGACTCGAAGCGCATCGACCTGCGCGCGTCCGCGCCGAAGCTCGTGAAGGAGAACGCCTCGGCCGGAGCGATGTTCTTCAAGCAGCGGCTCGCGCGCGGGGCGAAGCGCTTACCGGAAGAGCTTGCGTCCGGCGAGGGAGCGCTCCTCAACATCGGCGGCCTCAAGCGGGCCGTCTACAAGGACGACGGGGGCGAGGTCCATGTCCTCTCGCCCGTCTGTCGCCACCTGTGGTGCTACGTCGAGTGGAACGAGGCCGAGCGAACGTGGGATTGCCCCTGCCACGGCTCGCGCTACACCGGCGATGGCCGCGTCATCCAGGGGCCGTCGGTAGAGAACCTGAGGAGGGTGGAGCCGTGATCGACCACGTCGGAGTCAACGTCAGCGACATCGAGGCCTCGAGTCGCTTCTACGAGGCCGCGCTCGCACCGCTCGGCTACTCGAAGCTGATGGATTACTCCCCCGACGCGGTCGGGTTCGGTGCGGAGGGAAAGCCGGATTTCTGGCTCGAGACCCGCGGCAACGCGGGAAACGTCCACGTCGCGATCCTGAGCCCCGACCGTGCGACGGTGAACGCCTTCCACGAGGCGGCCGTCGCCGCGGGCGGCACGGACAACGGCCCGCCGGGCCCCCGCCCGCAGTACCACGAGACGTACTACGGCGCGTACGTGCTCGACCCCGACGGCCACAATGTCGAGGCCGTCTGCCACGCCCCCGAGTAGCGCGCTAGTCGCGCGTCGGCGCCTGGAGCTCGTCCTCGGCCGGCTCGCCGCGCCGTAGCTCGCGGCTTCGCTCGGCCTCGGCGTTCACCTCCGCGCCGAACAGGAGCGAGAGGCCGCTGATCCAGAGCCACGTGAGCAGGATGATCACCGCGGCGAGCGAGCCCCACGCCTTGTTGTACGAGCCGAACTGGCTCACGTAAAACGCGAAGCCGCCCGAGGCGAGCAGCCAGACGGCCACGCTGACGACCGTTCCGATCGAGAGGAACGACCAGCGTGGATGGTCGACGTTCGGGCCGAGGTAGAAGATCGTCGCGAAGGCGAGCAGGAGCCCGAGGATCAGGATCGGCCACTGGGCCGTCCACCAGAGCACCTTGACGAGCGCCTCCGCGCCCACGGCCGAGCCGACCCAGCCGGAGAGCGACGGCCCGAGCACCAGCAGGCCGAACACGAGCACAAACGCGATCAGCATCAGGAAGACCATCGCCAGGGCGACCAGCCGCCGCTTGACGAAGCCGCGCGTCTCTTCGCGGTCATAGGCTGAGTTGAGCGCCCACATCAGCGTGTCCATTGCTCCGGTCACGGTCCACAGCGCGAGCACGGAGCCGACAACGAGCATCGCGATCCCCGAGCTCGACGTGCTCTGGGTCACACGGGTGAGCGTCTCCTGGATCAGCTTCAGCGCCTCCTCGGGCGCGACGGTTTGAAGCCTGTCGATGATCTTCTGCACGGCGTCGGGGTCGCCGACGAGGCTGAAGACGCCGACCGCCACGAGCAGCACGGCCGGGATCGCTAGGAAGGCGTAGTACGCGAGCGAGGCCGCGAGGTTCGTGACGTGGTCGGCCATCGACTGCTTGCCCGCGCGCGTGAAGATCGCCAGCCAGTCGCGCTTCGAGAGGTCGCTCGGAGTCGGGTCGGCGAGCTCGGGTTCCTTCTGCTCGGGCTGTGGGTCGACCTTCGTTTCCATCTCCTATACGGCTTCCCCGGCCGAGGCGATCGAAACCAGACATACACTGCCGTCCGTGCCGTTCGAGACGCTGACAGACGAGCAGCGGGAGATCCGCGACCTCGTCCGGACGCTTGCGCGCGAGCGGATCGCGCCGCGCGCGGCCGAGATCGACGAGTCGCACGAGTTCCCCTGGGACATCGTCGAGCTCTACCGCGAGCACGGGCTCTTCGGGCTCTTCTTCGACGAGTCCTACGGCGGGCTCGGCACCGGCACGCTGCTGGCGCTGATCGCGATCGAGGAGGTCTCGAAGGTCTGCGCGACGAGCGGGCTGATCCTCGCCGTCCAGGAGCTCGGCTCGCTCGGGCTCAAGCTCGCCGGCAGCGACGAGCAGAAGGAGCGCTACCTGCCCAGGCTGGCGAGCGGGGAATGGCTCGCCGCCTACGCGCTGACCGAGTCCGGCTCAGGCTCCGACTCCGCGGCGATGCGGACGACCGCGCGCGTCGACAACGGCGAGTACGTCCTGAACGGCTCCAAGCGCTTCATCACGAATGCGGACATCGCGAGCCTCTACACGGTCTTCGCGAAGACCGACCCCGAAGCCGGCCACTCGGGAATCTCGGCGTTCGTCGTCGAGGCCGACACGCCGGGCTTCGAGGTCGCGCGGCTCGAGGCGAAGCTGGGCATCGCCGGCTCGACGACCGGCGAGCTGACCTTCGACGACGCGCGAGTCCCGGCCGCCAACCGGCTCGGCGCGGAGGGCGAGGGGTTCAAGATCGCGATGCGCATCCTCGACCGCTCGCGGCCGGGGATCGGGGCCCAGGGCCTCGGGCTCGCGCAGGGAGCGACCGACTACGCGCTCGAGTACGCGCGCACGCGAGAGACGATGGGCAAGCCGATCGCCGAGCACCAGCTGATCGCGGCCAAGCTCGCCGACATGGAGACGGCCTGCGAGGCGGCGCGCGGCCTCCTCTACGCCTTCGGCCAGCTGGCCGACGCCGGGCACGACGGGCCCGAGCTGACGAAGGCCTCCGCCCAGGCCAAGCTGTTCTGCTCGGACACCGCGATGTGGGTCACGACCGAGGCCGTGCAGATCCTCGGCGGCTACGGCTACATCCGCGAGTACCCGGTCGAGCGGATGATGCGCGACGCGAAGATCACGCAGATCTACGAGGGCACGAATGAGATCCAGCGCCTCGTGATCGCCCGCGAGATGCTCAAGGAGAACCGGGTCTCGCAGCTCACAGCCGTCGGGTAGTGCGGCGCGCACGCGACCTCGGGATCCGGATCGGCGAGCTCGAGCCCGGCCCGAACGACGCCATCACCGACGTCGTCGGCACCCGCGTCG
>DATFQE010000061.1:0-2461 GCA_035264445.1 Gaiellaceae bacterium
ACTGCTGCCTCCCGTAGGAGTCTGGGCCGTGTCTCAGTCCCAGTGTGGCTGATCGTCCTCTCAGACCAGCTACGGATCGTCGCCTTGGTGAGCCATTACCTCACCAACAAGCTAATCCGCCGCGAGCTCCTCCTCGGCCGGAGGCCGAAGCTACCTTTTCTCACGAGCCCGAAAGCTCGAGAGGCCATCCGGTATTAATCCGGGTTTCCCCGGGCTATCCCGGTGCCGAGGGCAGATTACTCACGTGTTACTCACCCGTTCGCCGCTGTCCCCAGGGCCGAAGCCCTGGTTCTCGCTCGACTTGCATGTATTAAGCGCGCCGCCAGCGTTCGTCCTGAGCCAGGATCAAACTCTCCGTGAAGAAAGTGATTTGGAGCCGAAGCTCCAAGCCTTTCGTCTTTAGAGAGCCTCAAAGTCATCCCAAGTGAATCGGCCAACCAGCAAGCCGGCTGACCTCTTCTGGTCGGCATCGCAAGCGATGCCGTAGGGACGACGGTGGCTTTCATGATTCCCTCACGGCACCGCAAGCGGAGCCGATCGGGTCTCGACGTAAACGCACGCTGTTGAGTTTTCAAAGACCGCGCCACCTGGAGCCGACCGTGAAAAAGCCTCCGACTCGCAGAGGCCCCTCAGAACTCGGAAACTACTCGTATCCGGCTCGCTCGAAGGGCTCTCCTGGTCGTTTCGGGGACTTTCCGACAGTCGCCTCTCGCGAGGCAGCCGGAGCATGATAGCAACGCTTAAGCAGCTGTCAAGCGCGCGTAGCGGCGCTTTCCGGCCTGGACGAGCGCACCCTCCAGCAACGCCCGCGGCAGGTCGAGAGCGGTCACGACGTCGCCGTTCACACGCACGGCGCCGTCGGCGATGAGACGCCTCCCGTCGCTCGTCGACATCCCGAACGCCGACGAGAGCAGCGCGGGCACGTGCACGGGATCGCCGTCGGGCAGCGCCGTCTCCGGCACCTCTTCGGGCGCCTGCCGCTCGCGGACCACGCGCGTGAAGTGGTCCTCCGCGCGCCGGGCGGCGTCGGCGTCGTGGTAGAGCTCGACGATCCCGCGCGCGAGCGCCAGCTTCGACGCCATCGCCTCGCCCTCCGGCGGCTCGCGGTCGACCGTCAGCCGCCACCACTGGTCGAGGGCCGAGTCCGGAATTGACATCACCTTCCCGAACATCTCCTCGGGAGGATCGTCGATCGCGACGTAGTTGCCCTGCGACTTCGACATCTTGTCGACGCCGTCCGTGCCGACGAGGAGCTCGTACGTGATCACCGACTGCGGTGGGAGCCCGTAGGTCTGCATGACGTCGCGGCCCATGAGCAGGTTGTAGAGCTGGTCGGTGCCGCCAACCTCGATGTCCGCCTCGATCGCGACCGAGTCGTACCCCTGTGCGAACGGGTAGAGCAGCTCCGACACCGAGATCGCCTCGCGAGCGTCGAACCGCTTCGCGAAGTCGTCGCGCTCGAGGAGACGGGCGACCGTTCCGGTTCGTGTCAGGCGGACGAGCTCCGCGTAGTCGAGCTTGCCCAGCCACTCGCCGTTGAAGCGGATCTCTGTGCGGTCGCGGTCGAGGATCCTGAACGCCTGCTCGGCGAACAGCTTTGCGTTCGCGTCGAGCACCTCGTCCGGGAGGACCTGCCGCTCCTTCGAGCGCCCGGAAGGGTCGCCGATGCGCGCGGTGTAGTCGCCGACGATCAGGACGGCGGTGTGGCCGGCCGCCTGGAACGCGG
This sequence comes from Gaiellaceae bacterium, assembly GCA_035264445.1. GTDB lineage: Bacteria > Actinomycetota > Thermoleophilia > Gaiellales > Gaiellaceae > DATFQE01. The sequence continues at coordinate 1,727 of DATFQE010000061.1, forward strand.
CGAGCCGGCGCAGGACGACCGCGAAGCCGATGTGGATGTCGGGGCCGGTGGGATCGATCCCGAGCTTGACGCGCAGGGGACGCCCGAGCTTCAGCTGTCGGTCGAGCTCGCCTTTCGGGAGCACGTCGACGGCGTTGCGCGTGAGGTCGGCCACGGCCATGGGAGCGCGAGTCTAGCCAGCTAGAATCGCCCGGTTTTGCGGCGCAGACGTCAAAAGGACGACCCCAAGCCGAACGGTAGGAACGGCCGGGGGCGGATTCGCAAGCTCAGGCTGCTGGCCCTCCTCATCGTGCTCGGGCTGCTGGGCTCGGCGTCGTTCGGCTTCGGGTTCATGACGGCGATCGCGAAGGAGATCCCGCGCCTCGACCCGTCGCGCCAGGTGACGCGAGAGGAGAACAGCTACATCGTCAACTACGAAGGCAACCGCAACCTTGCCGTCCTGCGCGGCGGCGAGAACCGCGTCATCGTCGCGTCCGCCGACATCGCGCCCGTGATGAAGCAGGCGATCGTCGCCGTCGAGGACCGGCGGTTCTTCGAGCACCGCGGCGTGGACGCGAGGGCAATCGTGCGCGCGTTCTGGGCGGACATCCGCAACCAGTCGGCGGTCCAGGGCGGCTCGACGATCACGCAGCAGTTCGTCAAGAACGTCTACGTGAAGAACCAGCGCTCGATCGGCCGCAAGCTGCGCGAAGCCGCGCTCGCCTGGCAGCTCGAGCAACAGTGGTCGAAGGACAA
>DATFQE010000062.1:0-2201 GCA_035264445.1 Gaiellaceae bacterium
GCAAGAGCTTTTCGCGTCTCAAGCACGTTCTCGACCTCCCCAACCTGATCGACATTCAGAAGGCCTCGTTCCAGTGGTTCAAGGAAGAAGGCCTGCGCGAGACGATCGACGACATCTCGCCGATCGAGGACTACACCGGCACGCTTGCGGTCGAGTTCGCCGAGCACAGGTTCGGGGAGCCTCAGTTCTCGATCCAGGAGTGTCGCGAGAAGGACCTGACGTACCAGGCGCCGCTCTCGATGACGGTCCGCTTCGTCAACAAGGAGACGGGCGAGATCCGTGAGCAGACCGTCTTCATGGGCGACTTCCCGATGATGACGGAATGGGGCACGTTCATCATCAACGGCACCGAGCGCGTGATCGTCACGCAGCTCGTCCGCAGCCCGGGCGCCTACCTGATGGAGCCCAAGGACGCCACGAAGCAGGTCTTCACGGCGAACCTGATGCCGTCGCGCGGCTCGTGGCTCGAGCTCGAGATCGACAAGAAGGGCATCGTCTACGCCCGGATCGACCGGAAGCGGAAGCTCCCGATCACGACGCTGCTCCGCGCCCTCCCGCAGGAGGACCCGAGCACGGGCTGGAAGCTGGACACGAGCACGAACGAGGCGATCCTGAGCCTCTTCGACAATTCGGTCTACATCCTCAACACGCTCGAGAAGGACACGACCACGCGCGAGGAGGAGGCGCTCGTCGAGGTCTTCAAGAAGCAGCGCCCGGGCGAGCCGCCGACGGTGGACAACGCCCGGAACCTGCTGAACTCGCTGTTCTTCGATCCGAAGCGCTACGACCTCACGAAGGTCGGCCGCTACAAGCTCAACCAGCGGCTCGACGTCGACGTCCCGGACGACACCCGCGTCCTGACGACGCAGGACATCCTCGCGCTCGTCAAGAGGCTGGTCGATCTTCCGAAGGCCCTCGGCACGCCCGAGGACTCGAAGGACTACGCCGCCGACTCGATCGTGCTCTCGCGCGATCCGATCCGCGGTGAGCTCGACGAGTACGAGCACTTCGGCAACCGGCGCCTGCGCACGGTCGGCGAGCTGATCCAGGAAGCCTTCCGGGTCGGCCTGTACCGCATGGAGCGAGTCGTCCGCGAGCGGATGACGACCGAGGACGTCGACACGATCACGCCGCAGACGATCATCAACATCCGGCCGGTCGTGGCCGCGCTGAAGGAGTTCTTCGGCTCCTCGCAGCTGTCGCAGTTCATGGATCAGACGAACTCGCTGGCCGGCCTCACGCACCGGCGCCGCCTGTCGGCGCTCGGCGCCGGCGGCCTCACGCGCGAGCGCGCGCCGATCGAGGTGCGCGACGTGCACCCGACGCACTACGGCCGCATGTGCCCGATCGAGACGCCGGAAGGCCCGAACATCGGCCTGATGGGCTCGCTCGCGTCGTTCGCGACCGTATCCGAGTTCGGCTTCATCCAGACGCCGTACCGGGTGGTCAAGAACGGCAAGGTGACCGACGAGATCATCTACCTCGACGCGGCCGAGGAGGCGCTGTACACGATCGCGCAGGCGTCCGAGCCGGTCGACGACAAGACCGGCAAGTTCCTGCACGACCAGGTGCTCTGCCGCTCGCGCGAGGGAGAAGCCGTGACCGCGGCGCCGAAGGAAATCCAGTACATGGACGTCGCGCCGGCTCAGATCGTCTCGGTCGGAACGGCGCTGATCCCGTTCCTCGAGCACAACGACGCGAACCGCGCGCTGATGGGCGCGAACATGCAGCGGCAGGCCGTGCCGCTGATGATCCGCCAGGCGCCGCTCGTGGGCACCGGCGTCGAGTACCGCGCCGCGATCGACACAGGCGACGTCGTGCTCGCCGAGCACGCGGGCAAGGTCGCCGACATCGATGCCGAGCGGATCACCGTCGAGACGAAGGACGGCAAGGACACGTACGACATGACGAAGTTCATGCGCTCGAACCAGGGCACGCTGATCCACCAGAAGCCGGTCGTCGCCCTCGGTGACAGGGTCAGCGCGGGCCAGGTGCTCGCCGACGGCTCGTCCACCCAGGAAGGCGAGCTGGCGCTCGGCGCCAACCTGTGCGTCGCGTTCATGCCGTTCGAGGGCTACAACTTCGAGGACGCGATCGTGATCTCGGAGCGGCTCGTGAAGGAGGACGTCCTGTCCTCGATCCACATCCACGAGTACGAGGTCGACGCCCGCTCGACGAAGCTGGGCGACGAGGAGATCACG
>DATFQE010000063.1:0-16656 GCA_035264445.1 Gaiellaceae bacterium
AGCGGCATCGGCTTGGCGGAGCGATACAGGGCCGACCCGCGCTCCATGAACATCGGCTCCATCAGGTGGCGTTTCGACCCGAGGTAGACATGAGCGATTTCAGCCTGCTGCTGGAATGCCGCTCTGATCTGGCCGGGGAGATGTTCGTCGATGGCGGCGATCTCCTGGAACTCGTCGAAGACGACGACCACCTGGTGGCCGTCGCGGGCGACCCGGGCCGGCAGTTCGAGCAGGCCCTCGATGAGCTTGTCGACGTCGCGCTCGGGCTCGTAGCCGATGAACTCGAGTTGCGGCTTGGCGTCGTCGCCGACCGTGATCCGGGGCGAGATCGTCAGGCTGCTGAAGAAGTCGCGGATTCGATCGAGCGCCTGCTCGAGCGGCGACTGCAGTCCTTCGTAGAGTGCCTGGCCCAGATCGTCGGCGAGCTCGGCCTTCGACGGAGCTCCGAGCAGATCGAGGTACGCGACCAGCATCCCTTCCTCGCGTAGCTGTTCGATCGCGCGAGTGACGAGCGAGGTCTTGCCGAAGCGGCGCGGGGAAAAGATGACGATGTCCTGGCCGCCGCGAACGTCGTCGAGCAGCGCTCGTAGCTCGGTCTGACGGTCGGTGAAGTATTCGCCGCGGGCGACGGCGCCGTAGCGGAACGGGTTCGCAGACACGGATCGATCATACCCTATGGCGTCATGCCGAATAGAGTAACGCTTGCTAGCGTAACGTCGAGCGTTTAGAGGGCGAGCGGCGGCCCGCGGCGCGGGACCGGGGCCGAGTGGATGATCGAGGTCGTCGTCTGGCCGAACGGCGTGAAGCGGTCGAGGATGTCCTCGAGGTCGTCGATCGCGCGCAGATGGAGCCGCATCAGGTAGCAGTCCTCGCCGGTGATGCGGTAGCACTCGCCGACCTCGGGCGTCTCCTTGGCGACCTCGGGGATCCGCTGCAGCTGGCCCGGCGCCGGCCGGATCCTGACGACCGCCGACACCGGGAAGCCAAGCGCCCGTGGGTCGATCTCGGCGCGGTAGCCGGCGATGATTCCCGCCAGCTCCAGCCGCTGGACGCGCTCGGCCACCGCAGGTGGCGACATCGAGAGCCGGCGACCCAGCTCGGCCATGCCGAGCCGTCCATCCGCCTCCAACTCCTTGAGGATTCGCAGGTTGATCGAGTCGAGCAGTTTCGCTTCGAAGGCGGCTGCGTCGTGAAGGCGTGCTTTTCCTGCCATTTGCCTCGAAATCTCCTTTGATCGTCCATTCCATCATCGCAGCTGGGACTGCACCATGTCCAGGTGGCGAGAACGGCGGCATTGGCACCGACGCGAATCGCGGCCGCGCCGCCGGCCGCGTACTTCGTCGTGAGCGCGGTCTTCCACTACCTGGGGCCGTCCTTCGCCGTCCTTCTGTTCGCCCGCGTCGACCCGCTCGGGGTCGCGTGGCTCCGCGTCGCGAGCGCCGGTGCCGCTTTCGCGCTGTGGCGTCGCCCGTGGCACGCGCTTCGCGAACGGCTCGTGGTAGCGCTCGGCGTCGTGCTCGCCGTGATGAACGCCTGCTTCTACGTCGCGATCGACAGGCTCCCGCTCGGGACCGTCGCGGCGATCGAGTTCCTGCCCGTGATCGTCCTCGCGGCGGTCGGCGTCCGCACGCTGCGCAATCTCGCCGCGCTCGTGCTCGCGGTCGTCGGCGTGTACGCGCTCGTCGACGTCCGGCTCGAAGGGGAGCCCGTCGGCGTCGCCTTCGCGTTCGCAAACGCCGTGCTGTTCGCCGCCTACATCGTCCTCGCGCATCGCCTCTCCCGCACCAGCGCGATCGACGGTCTCGCGGCGGCGATGCTCGTTGCGACGGCGGCCGTAACGCCGATCGGCCTTGCGAGCGCCGCGCCGGCCCTGAGCGACCCGGTCGCGATCGCGGCCGGGATCGGCGTCGGCCTCGCGTCGTCCGTGATCCCCTACGTCTTCGACCAGCTCGCGATGGCTCGTCTGAGTCGAGCGGCCTACTCGCTGATGGTGTCGCTGCTTCCGGCGACGGCGACGGTGATCGGCCTCGTCGTGCTCACCCAGGTGCCCACCCCGGCCGAGGCGGCCGGCGTCGCGCTCGTCGTCCTGGCGATGGCGCTGCGGCGGGAGGGCTAGGCTCGCGGCATGGAGCAGGTACGCCTCGGCGGCACCGGCCTCTTCGTCTCCCGCGTCTGCCTCGGGATGATGAGCTACGCGAGCGGGGAGCCCGGGCGCCCGTGGATGCTCGACGAGGACGCCGCCGAGCCGATCGTCCGCGCCGCCGTCGAGGGCGGCATCACGTTCTTCGACACCGCGGACGTGTACTCGAACGGGGCGAGCGAGATCGTCACGGGCCGGCTGCTTCCGAAGTTCCTCGCGCGCGACCAGCTCGTCCTCGCGACGAAGGTGCACGGCCAGATGACGCCGGGGCCAACCGGCCGCGGCCTCTCGCGCAAGCACATCCTGTCCGCGATCGACGCCTCCCTAGAACGCCTCGGGATGGACTACGTCGACCTCTACCAGATCCACCGCTGGGATCGCCACACGCCGATCGAAGAGACGATGGATGCGCTCAACGACGTCGTGCGCGCCGGCAAGGCGCGCTACATCGGCGCGAGCAGCATGTACGCCTGGCAGTTCGCGAAGGCGCAGTACGCGGCCGACCGTCTCGGTCTGACGCGATTCGTCTCGATGCAGAATCACTACAACCTTCTCTACCGCGAGGAGGAGCGCGAGATGATCCCGCAGTGCAGCGACCAGGGCGTCGGCGTGCTGCCTTGGAGCCCGCTCGCGCGTGGATGGCTCGCGGGGACGCGGACGCGGGAGGGCGAGCGGCGCACGACGCGCGCCGGAACGGATCCGTTCGGCGACCGGCTCTACGGCGCGCCCGAGGACTTCGACGTCATCGAGCTCGTCGCCGAGGTGGCCGCGGAGCGAGGGGTGGCTCCGGCGCAGGTGGCGCTCGCCTGGCTCCTGCACAAGGCGGGGGTCGCAGCGCCGATCGTCGGAGCGACGAAGCTGTCCCACCTCGAGGACGCGCTGGCGGCGGAGCAGCTGACGCTCTCGCCCGAGGAGATCGCCCGGCTCGAGGAGCCGTACCGCCCCCATCCGGTGCTCGGACACTCGTGATGGCTCGCGCGGAGATCAACGGCGCCGAGCTCAACTACGAGCTCGTGGGCGAGGGGCCGGCAGTCGCGCTCATCCACGAGGGCGTGTGCGACCTGCGCATGTGGGACGAGCTCGTCGAGGCGCTCGCGCCGGAGTTCCGAGTGCTGCGGTACGACATGCGCGGCTACGGGGACTCCACGCTGCCTCCGCGGCCCTTTTCGCAGAGCGGCGACCTCCTGGCGCTGCTCGACCACGTCGGAATCGAGCAGGCCGCGCTCGTCGGCGTCTCCTACGGCGGGCGGGTGGCGCTCGACACCGCGTTCGTCGCGCCCGACCGGGTCACGTGCCTCGTGCTCGCGGCCGCGGGGCTCCGCGACCACGATTGGTCGTCGGTGGTCCGCGAGTTCGGCGACGAGGAGGAGCGACTGGTCGAGTCGGGCGATCTTGCGGCGGCGACCGACCTGAACGTCCGCCTCTGGGTCGACGGGCCGAGCCGCGGGCCCGACCCGGTGCGCGAGGCCGTTCGCGAGCGCGTCCGCACGATGCAGCAGCGCGCTTTCGAGATCCAGGAGCCGGCGTACGCGGAGACCCCTCCGCCGGGCCCCGAGGATCCGGTCGATCTGCGGCTCGACGAGATCCGCGCGCCCGCGCTGGTCGTCGTCGGCGACGCCGATGTCCCCGACTTCCCCGAGATCGCCGACCGGTTGGAGGCGGAGCTCCCTGACGCGCGCAAGGTCGTGCTCGCCGACACCGCGCACACGATCCCGCTCGAGCGGCCGAACGAGTTTCGCTCGCTGGCGGTCGACTTCCTACGCGAGCACGCGAGCTAGATCCCCCCAGAGCTCGTCGACGTCCTCGAGGCCGACGCTGAGGCGGACGAGTCCCGGCGGGACGCGCTCCGGCTCCCAGCGAGAGCGGGTCTCGAGCGTCGTCCGGGTGCCGCCCAGCGAGGTCGCGTTCTCGATCGCGCGGACGCCGGTCTCGACGGCCCTCGCCGCCTCGGCGCCGCCCGCGACGTCGAACGACATCAGGCCCCCGAACCCCGGGTAGCGCACTCGCTCGACCGCGTCATGGGCCTCGAGGCGGCGTGCCAGCTCGGTCGCGGTCGCCGTGTGCCGCTCCATCCGTACCTGCAGCGTCTTGAGGCTGCGCAGCAAGAGCCAGGCGGGATCCGGCGCGGCGACGATTCCGAGCCGGCCGCGCAATGTGCGCACCCGTTCGGCGTCGTCCTCGCGGCGGCAGACGATCGCGCCGAGCAGCACGTCGTGGTGGCCGCCGAGGAACTTGGTCGCGCTGTGGAGCGAGAAGTCCGCGCCCAGCTCGAGCGGCTTCAGGTAGACGGGCGTCGAGGCGGTCGCATCGACGACGACGGGCGCGGGCTGCGCCACGGCCGCCTCGAGATCGGGCAGCGTGAGCAGCGGGTTGGACGGCGATTCGACGAGGACGAGGTCGACGCCGTCCGGAGGCCGTCGCGTCTGGTCGAAGAGGACGTGCTCCAACCCCCAGCGGCCGAGCGCCGCAAGCGTGCCGATCGTCCCGTAGTACGCGTCGCTCGCGACGGCAATCGTCTGCCCGGCCTCGAGGACGGCGAGGACGAGCGCGGTCGTAGCGCCCGCCCCCGACGGGAAGAGCAACGCGTACCCGCCCTCGAGCTCGCCGAGCGCGGCCTCGGCGGCCGCGACGGTCGGCGAGCCGTAGCGTTGGTAGAAGAATTCGCCGGGCTCGGCGTCCTTGTACGGCCAGATGGTCGAGCGGTCGAGCGGGTCCACGACCGCGACCTTAGCCCGTAGTCTGCGCGGGATGGCCGCGACCGACGACCGCACGGACACGACGAAGGAGAAGCTCGACGAGCTCGAGCGGCTCCGCGACGAGGCGGCGCACCAGGGCAGCGAGCGGTCGGTCGAGCGCCAGCGGAGCCAGGGGAAGCTGCTCGCGCGCGAGCGGCTCGAGGCCCTGCTCGATCGCGACTCCTTCGTCGAGCTCGACCGCTACGTGCGCCACCGGAATCCCTACTTCGAGATGATGGAGAACAGGCCCTACGGCGATGCCGTCGTCACCGGGTACGGCACGATCTTCGGCCGCAAGGTCTTCGTCTTCTCGCAGGACTTCACGATCTTCGGCGGGTCGCTCTCGGAGGCGTTCGCGGAGAAGATCTGCAAGGTCATGGACCTGGCCGTCAAGTACGGCTGTCCGCTGATCGGGATCAACGACTCGGGCGGCGCGCGCATCCAGGAGGGGGTCGTGTCCCTCGCCGGCTATGCGGAGATCTTCTGGCGCAACGTCCAGGCGTCGGGCGTCATCCCCCAGGTCAGCCTGATCATGGGCCCGTGCGCCGGCGGCGCCGTGTACTCCCCCGTGATGACGGACTTCGTCTTCATGGTCGAGGACAGCTCGTACATGTTCATCACCGGTCCCGACGTCGTGAAGACGGTCACGGGCGAGGAGGTCACCTTCGAGGAGCTAGGCGGGGCCGGGACCCACGCGTCGAAGTCGGGGGTCGCGCACTTCGTCGCTGCCGACGAGCGCGCCTGCCTCGAGGATGCGCGCTACCTCCTCAGCTTCCTGCCGCAAAACAACCTCGACCCGCCGCCGTTCTTCGAAGCGTCCGATCCCGCCTCCCGCGAGGATTCCGAGCTCGACACGCTGATCCCCGACCAGCCGACGAAGCCGTACGAGATGCGTGACGTCATCCATCGCGTCTTCGACGACGGTGAGTTCTTCGAAGTCCACGAGCGTTATGCGCAGAACATCGTGTGCGGGCTCGCGCGGCTCGGCGGCCATCCGGTGGGCGTGGTCGGCAACCAGCCCCACGCGATCGCGGGGGTGCTGGACATCGACTCGTCGGTGAAGGCGGCGCGGTTCGTCCGTACGTGCGATGCCTTCAACATCCCGCTCGTCACATTCGTCGACGTGCCGGGCTTCCTCCCGGGCACCGACCAGGAATGGCGCGGGATCATCCGCCACGGCGCGAAGCTGCTGTATGCCTACTGCGAGGCGACCGTGCCGAAGCTGGCGGTGATCACTCGCAAGGCGTACGGCGGCGCGTACGACGTCATGAGCTCGAAGCACATCCGCGCCGACTTCAACTTCGCCTGGCCGACCGCGGAGGTGGCCGTGATGGGACCGGAGGGTGCGGTCAACATCGTCTTCCGCAAGGAGCTGGAGGAGTCGGACGACCCCGATGCCCGGCGCGAGGACCTGATCGCCGAATACCGCGCGCAGTTCGCGAACCCGTACGTCGCGGCCGAGCGGGGCTACGTCGACGACGTGATCGAGCCCCGCCGCACGCGGCCGGTACTGATCGACGCGCTCGAGACCGCGCTGACCAAGCGCGAGCCGCGCCCCGACCGCAAGCACGGGAATATCCCGCTTTAGGAGGCGAGCGCGCGCGCAGCGTGGGGCGCGGGCGCGAGGGCGAGCTCCTCCGCCAGCGCACGCACGATCTCGGGGTCGAACTGCGTGCCGGCGCACCGCTCGAGCTCCTCGAGCGCGGCCGCCGAGGTCAGGCGCGACCGGTAGACGCGGTCCGACGTCATCGCGTCGTAAGCGTCGGCGACGAAGAGAATGCGCGCGCCGAGCGGGATGCGCTCGGCGCCGAGGCGGTCGGGATAGCCCGTGGCGTCCCAGCGCTCGTGGTGGTGCAGGACCCACTCGGCGACCGGGTCGACGCCGAGGCTCTCGAGCATGCGGAAGCCGATCTGGGGGTGGCGCTCGAGCACGAGCCGCTCCGGGTCGGTCAAAGGCCCCGGCTTGCGCAGGATCTCCTCCGGGATGGCGAGCTTGCCGAGGTCGTGCAGGCTGCCCGCGAGGCGCGTGAGCTCGATCGCCTCTTCGTCGAGGCCGATCCGCTCGGCGAGGCGGGCGGCGAGATCGGCGACGCGGCTCGAGTGGCTCCCCGTGTAGGTGTCGCGCAGGTCGACGGCCTTCGCGAGGCTCGCGGCGGCCCGGTAGCGGGCGGCCCGATCGGGCCCGTGCGCGAGGCGCCGGAGCTCGGCGAGCTCGACGACGTCCGGCCGGTAGAAGTGGACGCGGTTCCGGCCGTGCTCCTTCGCCCAGTACAGGGCGCTGTCGGCCAGGCGGATGAGCTCGTCGCGGTCGAGTGCCTGTTCCGGGAAGCTCGCGATGCCCGCGCTGACCGTGACGGAGCCGACGAGGTCGAGGTCGAGGGCCGCGATGCGCTCCACGATCGTGCCCGCCACGTCGAGCGCCTCGGGCGCGCTGTGGCCGGGCAGCAGCAAGGCGAACTCGTCGCCGCCGAGACGGAACGCCTCGCCGTTCTGGCGCAGGTTCGAGGCGAGCTCGGCGAGGAGCCGGTCGCCCTCGGGGTGGCCGTAGAGGTCGTTGATCCGCTTGAAGTCGTCCACGTCCAGGAGGCAGAGCGTGAAGGGCTTCTTGCCCGCCTCGGCCTCGACGAGCTCGCGCTGCAGCCGCTCGTGGAAGTGGCGGTGATTGCCGAGGCCGGTGAGCGGGTCGGTGAGGGCGAGCCGCATCGCGCGAAGCGCGTGGTACGTAGAGCGCTGGTAGAGCGCAATCGCCAGGAGCGGGCCGACGAGCACTGCCGAGAGCAGGGGCGAGCGCTGCCACAGGACGACGAGCATCACCGCGGCCGACGCCATCAGCGCGAAGACGACGATCGTCCAGCGCAGGCTCGAGCGCATGAGGCCGAAGAAGGGCCGGCGCGTGCTGCGCGCGACCACGGCCGACATCAACGCCAGGTTGACGGCGTACTGCAGGCTCGCGGAGACCGCGACGGCGCCGACTACGGCGCCCGTGCTCGAGCCGCCGATGAGCGCGACGAACGGCGCCGCGACGGCGGCGGCGAGGGCGAACGAGCACGCGTTGTAGGCGATGCGCACGAGCGGCCGGTGCTCGACGAGCTGCATGATCGCCGGGGCGGCGAATGCGACAAGCACGCCCGCGTCCCAGCCGAACAGAACGAGGGCGCTCGCCCCGAAGACGAAGGACAGCGACACGCCGCCGCTGTCCACGCCCTCGACAGGGACGGGGAAGCGGTTGGCGAGCGTCGAGGCGGCCAGAAGGGCGGTGACCCCGAGCAGGGTGGTCAGGTCATGCGGCTCGAGTACGAACGAAACGGCCGCCGCGAAGACCGTTACGAGACCGAGCGCGCAGACCGGTACGACGACCGTCAGCAGGCGCTTCGGCATGACGTCCCCTCAGCCCTGTCGGACTACCACTCCCAGTAGCTGGCGTAGTTGAAGAGATCTGACCAACCGCCGGCGAGCGCGATCACGAGCAGGGCGATCAGCGCCAGCAGCGAGAACAAACGCGGATTCCACTCCAACACTGCGAACCTCCCGAGGCGGACTGCGGTTTGACGATTGTTCCCTGAGGGGGGTCCCGACTCATCACCCGGAAGGGTGATTTGCCGTTTTGCTCGGGTTTTCCGCGTGTCGGGCTAGAACAGCCCGGCTTCGGCGAGCGGCCGCCGGCCCCACGCGAAGCGCTCCCGGTACCAGCCGTCGACCTTGACGAGCGTGACGCCGTAGCGCGAGGAATGGATCATCCAGTCGCTGCCCACGTAAATGCCGGCGTGGTCGATCGCCGCCGCCTTCGCGCGTGGACCGCCGGAGCCGAAGAAGAGCAGGTCACCGGGCTCGAGGCTCGCGAAGCCGATGCGCTTCGCGGCCTTGACCTCTCCGGCCATCTGTGCCGCGGTCCGGCCGCGAATGACGTTTCCGAGCCCCGTGAGGCTCGGGTAGGCATGCAGCTTGTACACCTGCCAGAGAAAGCCCGAGCAGTCGAAGCCGCCCGGCGCGCGGACGCCGAACGGCGCCTGCTTCGTCGTGCTGGTGCCGCCCCAGACGTACGGGTAGCCGACGAGGCCGAACGCGTACGTGAGGATGCGTTGCTGCGAGTCGGTCAGCTCGGGAAACGCCAGCTCGGCGGCCGCCTCCTCGACGGCCCCCGTCTCCCAGCCGCGAAAGCGCAGGATCTGGGCGGCGGAGTACGCGGTCTCCGCTCGCGTCGCCGGATCCGACCACAGCAGTTCGAGGCCGTCGTCGGCGGCCGGGTGGTTGTAGCGGAGGCCCAGCAGGCGGGCGACGACCTCGCGGCCGAAGCGTGCGGGCGGCTTCGTGCCGACTGCGCGGGCCGCTCGGTAGAAGAGCGCGGCGTCGTCGCCGAGACCGAGCGCGTCGACCAGCTGCGCGTCGAGCTGCGCGATCGTGACCTTGCCGCCCGTTGAGGCGGGGGCGCGGGTCGGCTCCGTGGTCAGCCCCGTCACGAGCTCGGCGACCTCGCCTTGCGTGACCGGTTGGTCGGGGCGGAAGGACGCGCCCGCGGTCGTCATGAGGCCGCGCGAGGTGACGAGCTTGATCTCCTTGTCGGCCCACGACCGCTTCGCGGCGGAGGCGAGGGGCGGCGCGACCGCGAGCAAGGCGGCTGCGAGCATGGCGAGGACGACGCGCCGAGTCACACCCACTCCATCGTCCCGCCCCGGCTCCACCTTTAGGCTGAGCCGCGTGGAGCTGCAGATCAGGCCCGAGCCGCCCGACGCGGAGCGGCGCGCGATCGAGGCCGCCCTTCGGCGCCTTCCGCCGCGCGCGGGGCCGGGCGCCGACGTCTATCGCAGCCGCTGGCGAACGGCCGGGCTTCCCGGGAGAGGGGCGCTTTCGCCCTGGGCAGTCGGCGTCGGCCGGAGCAACCCGGGCGCGAGTCGCGCGTAGTCGAGGCCGGAGACCCACGTGAGGACGAGGGCGACGAGCAGCGCCCACCACGCGACTGCGTCGTCGAACGCGCCTGCGACGGCCAGCCCGCCGAGCCCGGCCGCGACCGCCTGAGCCCACGTCTTGAGCTTGCCGAGGTCACGCGCGTGGAGCACGGTGCCCCGCTCGAGCGCCGCGAGCCGGAGGCCGGAGACGAGGAACTCGCGCGCGACGATCGCCGCCACCATCCAGCCCGGGAACGCCCCCCGATCGACGAGGACGATGATGACGCTGAGGACGAGCACCTTGTCGGCGATCGGGTCGAGCAGGGAGCCGAGCGCGGACGTGCTGCCGCTACGACGCGCGAGCCTGCCGTCGAGCCAGTCGGTTGCCATCGCGACCGCGAAGAGCGCCGTCGCCCAGTAGTCGTGGTTTGGGAAATCGACCACGAAGAGCGCGACGATGAGCGGCGCCGCGCAGATACGGGCGACGGTCAGCTGATCCGCGACGGGCATCCGCGGGGAGAATATGCCGAGCGTGGCCGTCTTCTCCAAGGTGCTCGTAGCCAATCGCGGCGAGATCGCCGTCCGCGTGTTCCGCACCCTGCGTGAGCTCGGGATCCAGACGGTGGCGGTCTACTCGGAGCCGGACCGGACGTCGTTGCACGTCGCGAAGGCCGACGAGGCGTACCTGATCGGCCCCGGCCCCGCCGCCGAGAGCTACCTCGTCGGCGATCGGATCATCGAGACCGCGCGCCGCGCCGGCGCCGAGGCGATACACCCCGGTTACGGATTCCTCGCGGAGAACGCCGCGTTCGCGCGCGCCTGCGCGGACGCCGGGATTGTCTGGATCGGTCCGCCCCCGGAGGCGATCGACGTGATGGGGTCGAAGGTCTCCGCACGGGCGCGGATGCGCGCGGCCGACGTCCCGATCATCCCCGGGACGACGGAGCCCGTGGAGTCCGCCGACGAGGTCAGGCGGCTCGGCGACGAGATCGGCTGGCCGATCGCCATCAAGGCGTCCGCCGGAGGCGGCGGCAAGGGCCTCAAGGTCGTCGGCCGCGCCGAGGAGGCCGAGCGCGCGTTCGAGTCCGCCCGCCGCGAGGGCGAAGCGTACTTCTCCGACCCGGCCGTGTATGTCGAGCGCTACCTCGAAGACCCGCGGCACGTCGAGGTGCAGGTCCTCGCCGACGCCCACGGCAACGTGATCCACCTCGGCGAGCGGGACTGCACGATCCAGCGCCGCCACCAGAAGCTCGTCGAGGAGACGCCCTCGCCGGCCGTCGACGACGAGCTCCGTGCCCGGATCGGCGACATCGCCGTCGAGGCGGCGCGTGCCGTCGGCTACCGCTCGGCGGGGACGATCGAGGGTCTGCTCTCGAGGGAGGGCGAGTACTTCTTCCTCGAGATGAACACCCGGATCCAGGTCGAGCACACCGTCACCGAGCTCGTCACCGGCCTCGACCTCGTGCGCGAGCAGGTTCTAATCGCGGCTGGCGAGCCGCTATGGCTGAGCCAGGACGACGTGCGCCTGCACGGCCATGCGATCGAGTGCCGTATCAACGCGGAGGACGTCACCCAGGGCTTCCTGCCGGCGCCCGGGCGGATCACGAGCTACCGGGAGCCGGCGGGTCCCGGGGTCCGCGTCGACTCCGGCGTCGGGCCGGGCGCCGAGATCAGCGGCCTGTACGACCCGATGGTCGCCAAGCTGTGTGTGCACGACGTCGACCGCGAGCGCGCGCGCCGGCGGATGCTCCGCGCGCTCGAGGAGTTCGAGATCGGCGGCGTGACGACGCTGATCGGGTTCCACCTTGCCCTCCTCGACCACGAGTGCTTCATGGAGGGCGCGACCTGCCGCGGAGTAGTCGAGTCCGAGCAGTTGGCGAAGCGAGCCGCTGAGCTGTCCGAGCAGTTGTCTCATCGGACAACCAACGTAGCGGCCGGTCCGGACGGATCGCTCGGCGCGGCGGCCCCGCGGGCGGTGGAGCGGGCGCTCACGGCAGAGGTCGACGGCCGCCGCTACGACGTCACGGTGACCGTTCCTGAGCCGCCCCACGCGGAGCTCGTCCGGCGCCGCCGGGACCGCGAACGCCGGGGCGGAGCCCACGCAGCCGCCCGCGACGCCGTCGTGACGCCGATGCAGGGCACCGTTCTCGCCGTCGAGGTGGCCGACGGCGACGAGGTCTCGCCGGGACAGGTGATCTGCGTGGTCGAAGCCATGAAGATGGAGAACGAGATCGCGGCGCACCGGGGCGGCGTGGTCACCGAGCTGTCAGTCGCGGCGGGCCAGCCGGTCTCGGCCGGCCAGGTCGTCTGCGTCGTTCGCCAGGAGGGCGATGCCGAGGCGTAGGCCGTTCTGCGCCGACGAGTCTCGCGCGAACGATGAGCCGCTCTCGGCGACGGCCAGCCGCGTCGACCACTGGATCCTCGTCGAGTACCGGTCGCTCTGGAGCCACGACGCGTTCCCCGGCAGCGGTCTGTCGGAGCAGGTGAAGCGCCACCTGCGGGAGCAGTTGGCCGTCCGGCGGCGCACGCGGCTTCTCTTCATCCGTAGCCGCGCCCGCCGCGGTGCGCCGGGCCTGATCGCGTACGCGGCAACCTCGCGCGAGGGTGAGGAGGCACTACGGGCCGTCTCCTTCGACCACCACCGCGATCTCCTCGACGTCGACTTCGCAGGCGGCGCGGGGGAAGCTGTCGACCACCCGATCCTGCTCGTCTGCACCCACGGCAAGCACGATCCGTGCTGTGCGCGCTACGGCCGGCCGCTCTACGACGCCCTCGCCGACGAGCTAGAGCCCGACTGGGTTTGGCAGTCCACGCATGTCGGCGGTGATCGCTTCGCAGGGAACCTCGTGTCCCTTCCATACGGGCTGTACTACGGCCGTCTCGACGGCGCATCCGCGGCGAGAGTCCTGGACGATCTTCTGGCCGACCGCGTCCACCTGGATCCGTATCGCGGGAGGTCGTGCTACTCGTTCGCCGTCCAGGCGGCCGAACGAGCCGTCCGCACCGACACGGGCCTCTTCGGCCTCGACGACCTTCGTCTCGTTGCCGCCCACCGCCGGTCGGACGGCGCCTGGACGGTCGCGATGTCAGCGCGAGGACGCGGCATCGAGGAGGTCGACCTCCGCGAGGAGACAGGTGACCTCGTGCATCTGACGTGCGGCGCGGAGGAGCTCCGGCGCCCGCCCCGCTTGATCGTCACCGCCCGCCGGGCACGTCCGGCAGTCTGATCCGCAGAAATCCCTCGCGGACCAACCGCCGCACGAGGACCACCCGGCCTGCGTCGTCGAGGTCGCCCGGAAGGTCCGCCGCGGTGAACGGCTCGTCGGCGCCGACGAGGAAGTCGGCCTCGGCCCAGAGGCGGCCGGGCAGCAGGAGGCGCTTGCCGTGGAAGGCGAGGGCGATCGCGTCCCCTTCTTCTTCAACGGTGGCCAGAACGCTCGGTCGCCGTTCCACCTCAGTCGCCGTGTCGAGCCCGTCGAGGGCACGCAGCTGCGAGATCTGGCCGTCGAGGACGGGTCGCCGACGGCGCTCCAGCCGTTTCGCCTTCCGTCGGGCGACGTCCGCTACTCCCAGCCGCTCGCCCAGCAGTTCGAGGAGGTCGGACGGCGTCGCGAGGTCCCCGTCGACGGACCTCCTGAACGCGAGCTCCCCCTCGACGTCGGAGAGCGCGTCCCGCACGGCGTCGAGCCAGGTGTAGACGTTGATCCCCACGGTGAGGTGGAGCGAGTCGACGTGCGACGTCCTCGCCTCGTGCAGCCAGCCGCGCGGGAGATAGAGCGTGTCGCCGGGGCCGAGGACCGTGTCGATGACAGCTTCGCCCGGCGCGCCGTCGACGGCGGCCCGGTACCGCTGCTCCTTGAGCGGGAGCTCGAGCACGGGCTCGTAGACGAGCCACCGCTTCTCGCCGGCGATCTGCAGCACGCAGACGTCGTGCGTGTCGTGATGCACCGCGAGCCCCTGCGAGCCGCGCGGCGTGTAGTACGCGTTCGCCTGGACCGGATGCCCGAGGGCGCCCTCCAGCGCGGAGCAGAACGTGGCCGTCTGCGCGCGGTTGAGGTGGAGGCCCTGGGCGACGATGGTCGCGCCCGCGTCGAACTCCGCGACCACCCGCTCGACGTCCGCCGTTCGTGCGAACGGGACCGGTCGCCACGGCAGGTCGACCGTGTAGTCGGCGACGTCGAGCTTCGCGCCTTCCTTCACGAGGCGGAAGGCCGGAAACCGGAGCCCCGTCTCGCACACGAGTCGCTCGACCTCGGCCTCCGAGAGCAGATCGTCGTAGCGGCCGACCTCTCCGCGCGGGATCACGAGCGGCCGGCGCTCCCAGTATTCGGTCCGGAACTCCTCCGCGCCGACCGGCTCGATGCACCGCGCCAGGGCCGCGGCTGCCGCGGCGCTAGTGGGCGTCGACCGTGTCGGCGTCGTCGCCCGAATCAGAGTCGTCGGAGTCGGCGTCGGTGCTGTCCGTGTCGTCGGTGTCGGTGCCGTCGGTGTCCGCCGTGACGTCCGGCGTGGACGACCAGGTCGGCTGCGTCACGAGCTCCTCGTCGGTCAGGGTCGTCTCGTCGGCCATAGAAGCTCCCTTCTTCGAAGTGGGTCGTCCTCGAGTCTAAAGAGTCACGCGTCGGCGACTCAGATCCATCCGAGCTCGCTGAGCTCGGGCTGTTCCGCGCACGGCGTACGGCTGAAGGGCGCCGTTAGACTCCGCCGCCGGAATGGACCTCTACGAGTACCAGGGCAAGGAGCTGTTTCGCCGCTTCGGGATCCCCGTCTCCGACGGTCGGCTCGCCGAGAGCCCGGCGGAGGCGCGCGCCGGCGCAGAGGAGCTCGGCGGGCCGGTCGTCGTCAAGGCGCAGGTTCTGACCGGCGGGCGCGGAAAGGCCGGCGGCATCAAGCTGGCCGACGGCCCCGACGAGGCGGAGGCGCGCGCCGACGAAATTCTCGGCCTCGACATCAACGGCCACGTCGTTCGCAAGCTCTGGATCGAGAGAGCCTCGGACATCGAGCGGGAGTACTACCTGTCGGTCACCTTCGATCGCGGCGCGAAGCAGGCGCTGCTCATGTTCACCAAGGAAGGCGGCATCGACATCGAGGAGGTCGCCGCCGAACGCCCCGAAGCGCTCGTTCGGCTACACGTCGACCCGCTCGTCGGCTTTCAGCCCTTCCACGCGCGGCGGCTCCTCCACGGGGCCGGCATCGACGACCCGAACGAGTCGAAGCAGATTGCGGCGATCGCGGCACGCCTCTACGACGCCTTCGTCGGGGCGGACGCGATGCTGTGCGAGATCAACCCGCTGATCGTGACGCCGTCCGGGGAGGTGAAGGCGCTCGACTCGAAGTTCACGGTCGACGACAACGCCCTCTACAAGCACGCCGACATCGCCGAGATGCGGGACGTCTCGGCGGCCGACCCGCAGGAGGCGCTCGCCCGGGAAAAGGGCGTTACGTACGTCAAGCTCGACGGCGAGGTCGGGATCCTGGGCAACGGTGCCGGTCTCGTCATGTCGACGCTCGACGTGATCGCGCTCGCCGGCGGGAAGCCCGCCAACTTCTGCGACCTCGGCGGCGGCGGTGACGCACAGGGCGTGGTCGACGCGCTCGAGGTGATCACGAGCGACCCGCAGGTCCGGTCGATCTTCTTCAACATCTTCGGCGGCATCACCCGCGGCGACGAGGTGGCGCGCGGGATCCTGCAGGCGCTCGGCCAGATGACGATCGAGCATCCGATCGTCGTACGCCTCGACGGGACGAACGCCGAGGACGGGAGGCAGCTGCTGTCCGAGGCGAGCCCGCCGAACCTCTACACCGAGCCGACGATGCTCGACGCCGCACGGCGCGCCGTGGAGCTGGCTTCGTGAGCCAGGTCTGGAGCGAGCGCGCGTCGCTCTATCGCGACAGCGAGGCGCACCGGGCGGGCGAGGACCTCGACCTGATCGTCGAGTGGGCGTCGGAGGATCCCGGACGCCGCGCGCTCGACGTCGCGACGGGCGGCGGCCACGTGGCTCGACGGCTTCGGGAGGCCGGTTTCGACGTCGTGAGCTGCGACCCGGCAGCCGGCATGGAGGCGGACGTGATCGCGAGCGCCGAGGCGCTTCCGTTCGAGGACGGTGCGTTCGACGTGGTGGCCTGCAGGGTCGCCGCACACCACTTCGAGGATGTCGAGCGCGCGGTCGTCGAGATGGCGCGCGTCAGCTCGTCGCTCGTGATCGTCGCCGACAACCTCAACCTCGGCGAGGCGGTCGAAGAGGCGGAGCGGCTCCGAGACGAGACGCACGTTCGCTGCTACTCCGAGGCGGAATGGCGGACTTTGTTGACGAGCGCAGGCGTCGAGGTGGCGGACGTGCGCGTCTTCGAAAAGCGCATCGAGTTCGAGCCGTGGCTCGCGCGGGCAGGTTGCGAGGGCGAGCGGGCACGTCGGATTCGAGAGCTACTCGGGGATCGCATCGAGGAAGGCCGCGTCCTCCTCTCGAGGGCTGTGTTCAAGGGAAGGAAGGCGTAGGTGGCGATCATCGTCGACGGCGACACCCGGCTCGTTGTCCAAGGCCTGACCGGGAGCGAGGGCTCGTTCCACGGCACTCGAAACCGCGATTACGGCACACAGGTGGTCGCCGGGGTCACGCCGGGCAAGGGCGGACAGGATGTGTCCGGCATTCCCGTCTTCGACACGGTCGCGGACGCGGTCGCCGAGACGCACGCCAACACGACCATGGTCTTCGTTCCAGCGCGGTTCGCCGCCGACGCCATCTACGAGGCGGTCGATGCGGGGATCGAGACGGTCGTCTGCATCGCCGAGGGGCTCCCCGCGCACGAGATGCTCGGTGTCTACAACTACATCAAGCCGCGTGGGATCACGATGATCGGGCCGAACTGCCCGGGCGCGCTGTCGCCGGGGAAGGCCAAC
>DATFQE010000064.1:0-3664 GCA_035264445.1 Gaiellaceae bacterium
GAGAGCAGCCAGACGACGGCCGCCGCCGCCTCGTCGGCCGTCGCCGGCCGGCGCGCCGGGACGTTCCGCGTGATCTCGGCGTAGGCGGCCTCGCGGTCCAGACCGCGCGGCCCGCCGAACTCGTCCATCTCCTCGTCGGCCATCTCCGTGCGCACCCAGCCCGGAGCGACGACGTTCGCCCGCAGTCCCGCCGCACCCTGCTCGACCGCCAGGCACTGGGTGAGCAGGACGAGGCCTGCCTTCGACGCGCAGTACGCGGCCATGCCGGGGCCGGCGCGGAGCGCGGCGATCGACGCGACCGACACGACGCTCCCCTGACGCTCGAGCAGCTGCGGCAGCGCGGCACGCGCGAGCAGGAACGGCCCGGTGAGGTTGACGTCGAGCGTCGCGCGCCAGTCGTCGACGCTCGCCTCGGCGACCGTGCCCGGCAGCATGACGCCGGCGTTCAGCACGAGCCCGTCGATCCCGCCGTGGGCGTCGACGGTCGCCGCGACGATCCGCTCCACCCCCTCCTCCGTGCTCGCGTCGGCGACGACGAACGTCTGGCCGGTCGCCGCGGCCACGCGCTCGATCGGGTCGCGGCGCCGGCCGACGAGCACGACCGACGCGCCGTCGCGCGCCAGGCGGCGGGCGACCGCGGCGCCGATCCCGGTGCCCGCGCCGGTGACGATGACCGCACGGCTCATCCGGCGACCTCCGCCATGCGCCTGACCGCGCGCCGGCACAGGTCCGGCACGTCCTCCACGCGGTCGACGTACTGCGACGGGTTGAAGCAGAACGACGTGTACCCCGCCTCGAGCTGGGGCCCGACGCCCTCCAACGCCTCGGCGACGTCGGCCGGGGAGGTGGCGTCGGGGAACCGCGGGCGCAGGCCGCCGACGATCTCGAGGTGGTCCATCGACCGGCCCGCGGCGGCCATCCCGTCGCGGATCGGCGCCATCGCCTCGTACGACGGCTGCCCGAAGGGGTGGAACCCGTGCCCGTGCTCGACGAGCCGGCGCACGACGAACGGGCTGATGTCGATCCCGCCGAACCACATCCGCGGGCCCTCGCGACGGTACGGCTTGGGCTCCATGTAGGCGTCCTCGAACGTGTAGTGCTCGCCGCGGAACGTCGCAGGCGTGTCCGACCACAGCGCCTTCCACGCGCCGAGATGCTCGTCGAGCAGCTTCCCCCGCTTTTGGAACGGCACGCCGACCGCCGCGTACTCCTCCTCGTGCCAGCTGACGGTCGGCTGCACGACGAGCCGGCCCTCGCTGAGGAGATCGAGCGCGGCGAGCTGGTGCGCGAGCAGGATCGGGTGGCGCAGCGGCGCGATGATCGCCCCCGCGACGATGCGCAGTCGCGTCGTCGCCGCCGCGATGCCGCTCATGAGCACGACGCTGTCGGGCCACGGCGTCGCGGGGTCCTGGTTCCCGGGCGCCGCGTACTCCTTGGGGTTCGCCGGGCGCCCCTTGGCCCCCGCGCTCGCGCCGAGCACGAGATGGTCGGAGAGCATCACCGCGTCGACGCCCGCGTCCTCGGCCTCGACCGCCATGCGGACGAGCGCCCGCAGGTCGCGCGCGGACACGATCGTCCAGTTCTCGCTGAGCACCATGACGAGGCGCGGTGCGGACATCAGCTCGCCCGCTCGCCCGCGCGCGTGAACGCCTCGAGGGCCGCGACGATCGCCTCGGGCTGGCCCGGCGGCAGCGGCGTCGCGCGGACGATCGGCGGGAACATGACCCACACGATCGAGCCGCCCATGTGCCGGATCACCGGCCGGCCGTCGGCGTCGACCGCCACGCGCTCGAAGTGCACCTTGCCGAGCGCCGTCGCGAGCGCGTCGTCGCCGCTCAGCGCCTCGGCGAGCGACGACGCGTCCGGATCGCCGCCCCGCGCGTGGAACCGCACCCCGCGCAGCTTGACGACGCCCTGGCCGCGAGCGGTGAGCTCGCGGCCGGGGGCCGGCAGCACCGGCTCGGCGGTCGTGACCTCCAGCGCCAGGTTGCCGCCGAACGCGCGTCCCTCGCGGTGCAGGCGCACGACGAGGTCCGCCGCGCCCGCGGGCGCCTCGAGCGGCACGGCCAGCGGCGACGTGCGCTCGAGCGGCCGGTATCCCAGCCGCTCGAACGCCTCGACGTCGTCGGCCAGCACGCGCTCGGCGCGGCGGCCGGTCAGCGCCTTCATCGCCTAGGGCTTCGCCAGCGTGTCCGCGCGCGGGTCGTCCGGCGTCACCCGGCGGTCGACCTCCTCGATCGTCTCGACCTCGCGCATGATCTCCCGGAACGGGATGGGCCGGAACTGCGCCCCGACGCTCTTCATCGCGAAGGCGTTGTAGACGAAGGCGACCACCACCGAGATCCCCAGGAAGATGAGGTAGTTCCGGTAGATGTTCGACTCGATGTCGGGATCCGGGAAGATCTCGATCGCCGCCCAGATCAGCAGCCCGATGCCGAGCAGCTGCGGGATCGGGAACAGCGGCGACCGGAACGGCCGCGGCACCTCCGGCTCACGCAGCCGCAGCACGATCAGCGAGATGTGGATGAGGATGTACGCCGTCGCCCAGCCGAGCACGCCCGCGAGGATCAGCTCGATGAACGTCGAGGACGTCGCGGCGTCGAAGACGTTCATCAGGATCGGGATCGCCGCCATGACGGCGATGCCGACGACGGGCGCACGCGTCCTCGGCAGGATGTAGCCGAACGCGCGCGGCGCCTGCTGCGTGTACGACATGCCGTAGAGCAGCCGCGGGATGCCGGCGAGCACGGCGTTGAGCGTCGAGACGGTCGCCGCGATCGAGACGAGGCCCATCCACCACTTGCCGGCGTCGCCGAGCATCGCGATCGCGATGTTCATGTTGGTCAGCTGCGTCGGATCTCCGAGCTGGTCGGCCGGCAGGTAGCGCGTCGCGCCGATGCCGTAGAGGACCACCGGGACCGTGATGAGCCCGAGGCCGAGGAACATGCCGAGCGGCAGCTCGCGCCGCGGGTTGTCGAGCTCCTCGGCCAGCGGGCACGCGTACTCGAGCCCGACGAACGTGAACACCGCCAGGCCGAGCAGCCCGGTCAGCGTCCCCCACTCGAAGTCGGCGCCGGGCAGCGCGGAGCTGACCGTGTCGCCCGAGCCCAACCCGAGGATGCCGATGACGCCGAATCCCAGCAGCGAGATCGCGACGAGGACGGTCAGCGCGATCTCCACCGCCGCGAACGGCCGCACGCCGAAGACGTTCAGCGCCGCGACAGCGAGGACGATGATCGTGACCCAGAGCTTCGGATCGCCGGCGATCTCGAAGAAGTCGGTGATGATGATCGCCGGGAACAGCGACTCGGCCGCCGTCGGGAACACCATGATCGCGATGTAGCCCATGAGGGCTGTCAGCGATCCCGCGAACGCTCCCAGGCCTGCACGCACGTACTCGTTCATCGAGCCGGCCTTGGGGATCATCGTCGCGAGCTCCGAGAAGCTCAGCGCCTGCATGTACATCGCGACGATGGCGATCGCCAGGGCGACGAGGAAGATCCAGCTCGCCGCGAATCCCTGACCGACGGACACGAGCACCGTCGTCGCGACGATGAGCCCGAATACCGTGCTGATCGCCGTCGGCAGACCGACGGCGCGCCGTTCGAGCTGCGGCGCTGCGGTTGACGCTTCCATATGTACCTCTCCTCCTCCTGGGTCCTTC
>DATFQE010000065.1:0-2772 GCA_035264445.1 Gaiellaceae bacterium
CTCGCGCACGACGGGCTCCGCCATCCCGCAGTAGGGACACTCGAAGTCCCCGTACTCGACGACGGTGACCGGCGCGTCGAGAGGGC
Source organism: Gaiellaceae bacterium (assembly GCA_035264445.1). GTDB lineage: Bacteria > Actinomycetota > Thermoleophilia > Gaiellales > Gaiellaceae > DATFQE01. The sequence goes on from DATFQE010000065.1 coordinate 87, forward strand.
CGCGAACGTGGTCGCGCTCCGGATCGACGTCGATGTAGAGGTCGACGAGGGGCTGGGCCGTCCCGAGCAGCGCCCGGATTCGGAGCCGCCGCGGCAGAAGCGCAGTGGCGCGGAAGAGCAGCCACGTGACGAGCGCGGCGCCTCCGGCCGCGCCGAGGATCCCGAACTTCGCCTCCTCGAGCCGCGGCCCGTCGAACGCGAGCGTCGCCACCAGCAGCGCGACGGTGAAGCCGATCCCGGCGATCGTGCCGCCGCCGGCGACCGCGGCCCAGCCGACCGGCGGCCGCAGCCGCCCTCGCGTCAACCGGGTCAGTAACCAGGACGCGCCGAAGATGCCGACAGGCTTCCCGAGGACGTAGCCGAAGAGGACGCCGAGCGTGATCGGCGAGGTGAACGCACGCTCGAGGAAGTTCGGGTCGATCGAGACACCGGCGTTCGCCAGCGCGAAGACCGGCACGACGACGTAGCTCGTCCACGGGTGGAAGAGCCGCTGGAGCCGCTCGTTCGTCGACGTCGCCGAGCGGAGCTCAACGCCCGCGAGGCGCGCGGTCTCGGCGGTCGGCTGCTCGCGGAACTCCCTGAACCGCTCCGTCGCGCGCTCGAGCGTCTCACGCGGGGCCGGGTACGCGTACGCGAGCAGGCCGAGCGCGAGACCGATCACGACCGGCTCGACGCCCGACTCGAGCAGGCCGACCCAGGCCGCAAGCCCGAGCGAGGCACAGATCAGCCCGCGGCGGATCCGGAGCCGGCGCGCGCCGACCACGGCGGCGAAGCAGGCGACGGCGAAGAGGAGCGGCGCGACGTCGAGGTCGTCGGTGTAGAAGGTGGCGATGACGGCGAGCGCGACGATGTCGTCGACGATCACCACGGTGAGCATGAAGGCGCGCAGCCGGTCCGGGAACCGCGGCCCCACGAGCGCGAGCAGACCAAGCGCGAACGCCGTGTCGGTCGACATCGCGATTCCCCAGCCGGTCGTGGAGGAGCGGCCGAGGTTGAAGGCGAGGTAGATCGCGACCGCCACCGCCATGCCCGCGATCGAGGCCAGGAGCGGCAGCAGGAACCGGCGCCGCTCGCGGAGCTCGCCGAGATCGAGCTCCCGTCGCGCCTCGAGACCGACGACGAAGAAGAAGAACGTCATCAGGCCGCTGTTCACCCACTCGCGGAGGTCGAGCGAGATTCCCGCATCGCCGATCTCGACGGAGAGCGTCGTCTCCCAGAGCGAGTCGTAGGACGACGCGTCGGCGTTCACCCAGACGAGCGCCGCAACCGCCGCGGCCAGCAGGACGGCCGCGCCGCCGGTCTCCGTGCGGAGGAACTCGCGCAGCGGGGTCTGCACGCTCCGCGCCCAGGCGGTGCGCGCGGAGAACGACGTTGGCCGGGCGTCCGCGCTACTGTTCGTAGCGCTCGACCACCTCGGGGCGCCGCAGCTGGGCGTCGTCGGCGTCGCGGCCGGCTTCGCGCAGCGCGCGACGCTGCCGGAGGAGATCCCACATCGTGTCGAGCGAGACCTTCACCTCGTCGAGGCGGCGCCGGTCGTCGTCCGACGCGTTTCCGGCGGCCTCGCGCTCCCAGAGCTCGTGCTCCTCGGCGACGAGGCCTTCAATCGTCCCGTGGATCTGAGCATCGTCCATCGGTCCTCCTTTCTGTTGCGCTGACGTTATCGAGGCTTGACATATTCCTATATCGGTATATATCGTCTCACCATGGCACGAGCAGCGACAACCGCAGACGCGTTCAACGCGGTCGCCGAGCCGCGGCGGCGTCAGATCCTCGACGTCCTCGCCGCCGGCGAGCGGCCGGTGAACGACCTCGTGCGCGTGCTCGGGCTGGCCCAGCCGCAGGTCTCGAAGCACCTGCGGGTGCTCCGCGAAGTGGGGGCAGTCGACGTGCGCGAGCAAGGACGACAGCGGCTGTATCGCCTCAACGGCCACGCCCTCAAGCCCATCCACGACTGGGTGCAGGAGTACGAGCGCACGTGGACGGAGCGGTTCGACCGCCTGGATGCGGTGTTGGAAGAGCTCAAGCAGAAGGAGGAAGGAGATGGCGATGACTACTAGTCAGACGGCGACGGTGACGCTCCCGACCGACGAGCAGATCCTGATCACACGCGAGTTCGATGCACCGAAGCACCTCGTGTTCAAGGCGTTCACCGAGCCGGAGCTGGTGAAGCAGTGGTGGCACGCGAACCGCGGCGAGATGACGCTCGCGGTGATCGACTTCCGCCCGGGCGGCAAGTGGCGCTACGTGGCGGTGGCGGACGGCGGCATGGAGGTCGGCTTCCACGGCGAGTACCGCGAGATCGTCCCGAACGAGCGGGTTGTCTCAACCGAAGCGTACGAGGGGATACCCGATCCGGACGCCAACGCGACCCTCAACACCGCGACCTTCACGGAGGCCGACGGCCGCACGACGCTGACGATCCTCGTCGAGGCGCCGAGCAAGGAAGTCCGTGACGCGATGATCGAGTCGGGCATGGAAGCCGGCATGCAGGACGCCCTGGACCTGCTCGAGCAGGCCGCCGTGTCGCTGCGCTGACCCCATTCCTATGGCTGCCGGGCGCGCGCTCGTGCCCGGCGGCCCATGTCGACCGGCCGGTCGCTAGTCGTTCTGGTACTCGTCGTGGCGGCGCCACCACTCGTACGGCTTCGTCTGCGGATAGCCCTCTGGAGAGTCCTCCCACTCCTCC
>DATFQE010000066.1:0-18123 GCA_035264445.1 Gaiellaceae bacterium
AGCGGCTCACCGGGCTCGGCGCGGGCCGCGGCCACGCGCGTGAGCAGCCACGTGAAGTACTGCTCGGGGAGCCGCTCTAGCCGAGCAGGGCGGGGGCGCACCAGCGGATGGTACGCCCCCGCGCTCAGCCGCTCGCCTTACGACGCGTTGGCGGTGCGCAGAGACACCAGCCGTCGCGTCGAGACCCCCGCGAGCAGATCGCCGCCCTCCTTGCGGGCACGGACGAACATGGTCAGGAAGTACCCGTTCCGCAGCGGGAGACGGACCGTCGGCGTGAACTGGATCGTCGCCCAGCCGTCGACCCCGGTCTTGACCTCGGCCGGCTGGCTGACACGCGAGAACGGCACGCCGACCACGTACACGAGCGCGTCACGGACGGCGTAACCGCGCGTGTCCATCACGCGGAAGCGCCCGGTGAAGGGGGCCCGCGAGCGCAGCACGGACGGCTGGAACTCGACGCGCGCGATGTTCAGGCGCTCGGGCAGGTCGACGCTCGAGGCCGGGATCGAGTACGTCCCGTCCGAGAGTCGCTGGGCGCCCGCCGGCCGGACCGTCGGGTCGGCGCCGCGCGCCACGACGTCCCGCGTCGCCGCGGACACGGCCTGGCTCGACCCGTCCGGGTCGGTCGCGGCGACCTCGACGCGCAGCGTCTTGCCGACGTCCGCGGCCTGGGCGACGTACGCTTTCGTCGCGGCCCCGGCGATGTCGGCGCAGTTCGCGCCTGCCGCGTCACAGCGCTGCCACTGGTAGGCATACGTCACACCGTCGACGCGCTCCCACGCGCCTTCGGTCGCGGTCAGCGTGTCCCCCTCGCGCGGCGTGCCCGTCACGCCGGGGAGCGACTTCGCGGTCGGACGGTCGGTGACCGCCGAGACCGCTGCATATGCGACCCCTGCGAGCACGAGGACCGCGGCGAACACAGATGCAAGTATCAGCTTTCTCATCGGTGAGACCCCCTCGTGTGAGTGGTTCTTCTAGCTGGAACGTCTCCGAGAGCCCAAAGTTTTGAGCCTCAGCGTTTCTTTACGGTTTCTTGAAAGCGCCCGCGACTGCGCCCAGGAGGAGCAAACCCGCCTCCACGAGCGTGATCGCGATGCGGTTCAGGACGGTCGCGCCGAGGGCGACGCCGCTGGTCGTGACCGCCAGCATCAACCCGAACATCGACGCCTCGCGCACGCCGAGGCCCGACGGGGCGATGAAGCTCAGCACGGCGACGATGGCGCCCACCGCACCGACCCCGCCGAGGTAGGGCACGGCGTCGTAGCCGACGTCGCCGCCGACCGCCCGGATCAGGTAGAGGATGGTGAGCCCGCCGAAAACCCAGGTCACCGCGTAGTACGCGACGAGCCCGACCAGCGTCCGCTGCCGGATCGGCGGCAGCTCCGAGGCGCCGAAACGCTTCAGCAGCCGGCGCATGAGCGGGCGGAAGACCCGCGGGTGGAGCAGGACGGCGAGCCCGACCGCGAAGGCGACGAGCGGCCAGAGCGGCGCGTCCGAGTCGTCCACGGTCGGCAGCGAGACGATGAAGACGAGAACCCCGGCGATCGCGGATAGACCGGCCTCGAGCGCGATCGAGCTCAGTACCGTCGGCGTCGCGGTCACCCCGTAGCGGCGGAGGGCCATGACCCGCGCGGCCGGGGTCCAGACCCCGCCCGGCACGTACTTGGCGAGCATCGACACCATCTCGGACTGCAGCGCCACCCGGTAGCTGACGTTGATGTGGAGCGCCCGCAGGATCCAGAGCCAGCCTACGACGAAGAGCAGGTAGTAGACCGCGAGCAGGCCGAACGCGAGCGCGAGGTGGCCGATGTCTGCATCCCGCAGCCGCGGCCCCGCCTCCCGGAAGGAGTCCTGCAGCGCGAACCCGAGGAAGCCGAGGAAGACGACGAGCGCCGTCACCTGGAGCGCGATGAAGAGCTTCCGCCGCCGGTCCATCTTGGGCGACACTAGCCACCGTGGACGTTGTCGCTGTCACGCGGTGATCCTCCGGCCGCCGGCCAACCAGCTCGACCCGCGCATGCGCACGTACTGGCTGGTCGAGGGTCTGCTGGGGACGGCGACGGCGGTCGTGATCGTCGTGGTCGCTGCTGTCATCACGGCGGTTGCCGGCGCCACCACGGCGGCGTGGATCGTCGCGGTCGTGGGCGGGGCCGTCGTCGTGACGCTCGCCGTCGCCGCGTTCGTCACGCCCCGCCTCGACTACGAGTACTTCCGCTACGAGGTGATGGAGCTGGGCCTCTACGTCGCCCGCGGCTGGCTCCGGCGACGCTGGCAGGTCGTTCCGCACGCGCGCATCCAGACCGTCGACACGACCGCCGGCCCGCTGCTGCGAGCGTTCGGACTGGTCGCCGTGGAGGTCACCACGGCGTCAGCGGCCGGCGGAACGTCGATTCCGGGGCTGCCTCCTGACGTCGCCGGCGCCTTGCTGGAGGAGCTCGCGCGCAGGGCGGGGCTCGAGGAAGGCACGTGAGCGCGCAGCTCGACGGCCGCCTGCACCCGCTCGGGGTCGTCGTGCTGCTGCGCAGGGCAATCGGCGCCGGCCTGCTGCCGCTGCTCGTGATCGTGCTCTCAGCCGATACGCGCGTCGTCGCCGTCCTCGCGGTCGGGCTACTGGCTGCGCTCGCGTACGCGCTGCTCGCCTGGTCGCACTTCCGCTACCGCGTCGCCGACGGCCGCCTCGAGCTGCGCTCGGGCGTCGTGAGACGGTCGGTGCGCACGATTCGGATCGAACGCGTGCGGGGGATCGTCGTGACGGCGCCCTTCCTTCACCGTCTGCTCGGGCTCGTCCGCGTCGAGATCGAGGCCGCTGCCGGCGGCGGCGACAAGGCCGAGCTTTCGCTGCCCGCGGTCTCGGCGGCGCAAGCCGACGCGCTCCGCTCCTCGGTTCTCGGCGTCGTGCCCGTCGCCGAGCAGGCCGACCGCAATGTGCTCTTTCGCGCCACGCCCGGCGCGCTCGCGCTCGGCGGCGTCACGAGCCTCAGCTACCTGCTCGCGCCGGCGGCCGTGATCGGCGTTGTGTTCAACCTCGTTGACGACGTCCCCGGAAACCTCGTCGAGCGCGCGGAGGATGTCCTCGTCGACCTCACGCCTCATGACACGCTCGGCGTCGCGGTTGCGATCGGAGCGGCGGCGGTGCTCGTGCTCGTGGTGGCCGCGGCAGGCTCGCTGCTCGTCGACTGGAACTTCACCGTGAGCGACGACGGTGAGCGGCTCACCGCCGAGCGCGGGCTTCTGACGCGGCGCGTCGTCGTGCTCGAGCGCGACCGGGTTCGCGGCGTCGACGTCCGCGACACGCTCCTCCGGCGGCCGTTCCGCCTCGTTTCCGTGAACGCCCTCGCGGCCGGCCTGGCGCGGAAGTCCGGCGGAACGACACTGGCGCCGGTTCTCGATCGCGCGGCCGTTCACACGCTGATCCGCGCCGTCGACCCCGAGGCCCCGGACCCGTCGTCGCCTCTGACCGCCCATCCCGGCGCCGCTCGCCGGCGGCGACTGCTCCGGGCGCTCCCGGTCCCGGTCGTGCTCCTGGTCTTCGCGGTCGTCCTCGTCGAGCCGTGGCTGATCGCAGCGGCGCTGGTGCTGACGGCCGCCGCGCTCCTCGTTGCGCTCGATCGCTACCGCCAGCTCGGCCACGCCTTCGACGGTCGCCGGCTCGCCGTGCGCGGTGGCAGCCTGCACCGCCGCTGGTCGGAGGTCGACCCGAGGGCTCCGGCGGCCTACGAGCTTCGGAGCTCGCCGTTCCAGCGCCGGGCCGGGCTGTGCACGCTGTGGCTCCACTTCGGCCAGGGCGCCGGCTCTCGGCGTGTCCTCGACCTCGGCGAGGACCAGGCGGCGAGCCTGCTACGCGTCCTGGACGCGAGCATGCTCGAGCCGCTGCTGGCGGGGGACCAAATCGGGAGAGTCCGGCTCTCGGGAGCGCGTCGGGCGATATGACGCGCTCCCGAGGGGAGGTCTCATGTCGATCACATGACGGAGGACCGGGCCGGGATCTTCCCGGCTACCAGGACCAGCCGGCGCAGAGCGCGGCGCCCGCCAGGGCAGACGCCTGCAGAAGCAGGAGGCGAAGCATCGAGGACTCCTTCGAGGGCGAGGGCAGGGGACTCCCGCTCATCGGCCTCCGCATGCCGCTTCCAGATCGCTCGCATTCGGGCTAAAGGCGCCGTTTGCGGTGCCGACCAGGGTGGCGAGCTCAGCCTGACATCCGGCCAACTCCGCGCGGAAGGCGAGCTGGGAGCGCGGCGAGCCCCTTGTTATCTGTTGCGGGTGAGAGGAGAATCATCCATTGGCCCCACCACCTGACGGCGCGGAGAGCGCTGCCTCGACCCAGGTGGAGAAAGGAGGGCGACATCGACCTGTCGACGAGACCGCGGACGTCCTCATTCCTCTGCGTGCTGGCCGTAGTTAGCGCCGGGCTGCTTCATGCGCCAGGTGACGCGCAGGCGGCAGGCAGGCCGGTCGCCTGGGGCTGCGGCGGCTCCCCTTGGGGCCAGTGCAGCGTGCCCGATGGACTCAACGGCGTGACAGCGGTTGCCGCCGGCGAGGCTCACAGCATGGCTTTGAAGAGCGACGGCACGGTCGTCTCCTGGGGCTGCGGCTACTACCTGCAGTGCATCGTGCCGAGCGGCCTTTCCGGTGTGACGGCGATCGCCATAGGCAATTACCACAGCCTGGCCCTGAAGGGCGACGGCACAGTCGTCGCCTGGGGCTGCGGCGCCCCCGGCTACGACGCGGGGCAGTGCCGCGTGCCGAGCGGCCTCGCCGGCGTGACCGCGATTGCTGCTGGCGCCTCGCACAGCTTGGCCTTGAAGGGAGACGGCACAGTCGTCGCCTGGGGCTGCGGCTACGACTCGGGGCAGTGCAGCGTGCCGACCGATCTCGCCGGCGTGACTGCGATCGCCGCGGGCAGCTTTCACAGCCTGGCGTTGAAGGGAGACGGCACAGTCGTCGCCTGGGGCTGCGCCGGCACCAGCAACTACGCACAGTGCAGCGTGCCGAGCGGCCTCGCGGGCGTGACTGCTATCGCCGCCGACCAGGTTCAGAGCCTGGCGTTGAAAGGCGACGGGACCGTCGTCTCCTGGGGTTGCAGCTTCTTCTTCACTTTCGGGCAGTGCGGTGTGCCGAGCGGCCTGGTCGGCGTGACAGCGGTCGCGGCCGGCTACTACCACAGCCTCGCCCTCAAAGCAGACGGCACAGTCGCCGCCTGGGGCTGCGGCTCCGGCTTCGACTCCGGACAATGCAGCCCGCCAAGCGGGCTGTCCCGCGTGAGCGCGATCGCGGCCGGCGAACACCACAGCCTCGCGGTGATCGAGCTCACGAACCAAGCGATCACCTTCGACCCGATTCCGAACAAGACCTACGGCCGCGACCCTGACTTCACAGCCGGCGCGACCTCGTCTTCGGCTCTGCCGATCTCGTTTGCCGCGAAGGGAAGCTGTACCGTCAACGGTGCGACGGTGCATCTGAGGCTCGCCGGTTCCTGCACAGTGACCGCATCCCAGCCGGGCGACGCGAGCTACAACGCAGCGGCCGACGTCTCACGCACCTTTGCGATCGCAACCGCGCCGGTCGCACCCCCACCGGCCTCACGCCCGCCTGTCGCGCCCACGCCACGAGTGTCTGCGCGGTGCAGGGTGCCGAACGTCGTCGGCAAGCGGGTCGCATCCGCCAAGCGGACGATCGCAGGGAGGCACTGCCGTACCGGCAAGGTGGGCTACGCCTACTCGCGCAAACGCAAAAAGGGAATCGTGATCTCCCAAAGCCGCCCGCCTGGACGGCTGCTGCCGGCCCGCTCGAAGATCAACCTCGTGATCAGTCGAGGCCGCAAGCGCTAAAAGGGCCAGACGTGAAACGGTGCGGCTAGGAGCCGGTCAGCTCCTTCGCGGCGGCCGCGGCGATCCGGGGCTCGAACTCGTGCCCGGCGCCGCTCACGAGCTCGGCCAGCGCCTCCTCGCGCGTGCGCGGCCGCCCGCCGTAGGCCCGTTCGCTCGTCATCGCGTCGAACGCTTCGGCCACGGCGATGATCCGCGAGGCGAGCGGAATGTCCGCGCCCCGCAGGCCGTCGGGATACCCCTGCCCGTCCCAGCGTTCGTGGTGATGACAGACCCAGTTGGCGATCCGGCCGAGGCCGAGCGAGACGAGCATGTGCGCGCCCACGGTCGGGTGCCGGGCGAGAATGCCCTGCTCGTCGGGGCTGAGCGGACCGGGCTTGTCGCGGATCTCCTCCGGGATCGCGATCTTGCCGAGGTCGTGCACGCGGCCTGCCAGCGCGATCAGCGCCGCCTCCTCCTGCGGCACGCCGAGCCGCCGCGCGAGCCGGTGCGAGAGCGACTCGACGTTCTCGCTGTGCCGCGCGCCACCCTTGACGGCGCGGGCGAGGTTCGTCGCCGCCTGGATGCTGACCGCCCGCTCGTCCGCCGCGCCGACAATGCGGACCGCCGGGCGCCGCGGCTCCGCGATCCCGACACGGCCGGGCGATCTGCGCTTGCAGCGGTAGAGCGCCTCGTCCGCCGCCTCGACCACCTCGCGGACGTTGTCTGCGTCGCGGTCGGAGGCGATTCCTCCCGAGACGCGGAGCGGCTCGCCGTCGAGCTCGAGGTCGACGAGGAGCGCCTCGACGAGCGGACGCGCCTCCTCCGCCTCGATCCCCGTGAGCAGCAAGGCGAACTCATCCCCGCCGATACGGAAGGCCTCGCCGCCGGCGGCGAGCCGTCCGGCGACCGCCTTCAGCGCGCGGTCGCCCTTCTGGTGCCCGAGGGTGTCGTTCAGGCGCTTGAGGCCGTCGAGGTCGAGCAGGCAGACGCTCACACCGCGGCCACGGCGGAGCTCCCCGTCGACGCGTTCCTCGAAACGGCGCCGGTTGCCGAGCTCCGTCAACGGGTCGGTGTTCGCCGAGCGCATCGCCTCGAGCGCGCGGAGCATCGAGCGCTGGTGCAGGTCGTACGCGACGAGCGGGGCAAACAACAGCAGCGAGAGGAGCGGCTCGGTCTCCCAGAGCACGACGAGAATCAGCGCGAGCGAGGCCATGATCGCGAGCACGAGCGAGGTCGCCTGCACCGTCCGCCTGAGAAGCGGGACGAAGGGCTCGCTCTCGGCGCGCGCGACGACGAGCGCGACGAGGAACAGGTCGACCGCGTAGAACGCGGCGGTCGCGAGCGGCACCTCGACGCCGACCACGGTCTGGGAGAGCCCTTCGGCGGTGAGCCCGGCGGCCGCGCCCGCGAGCGAGTAGACGGAGGCGTTGTAGGCGAGCCGGACGAGCGGCTGCTTCCGGATCGGCTCGACGAGCAGCTGGACGGCGGCCGCGACCACCGTCGCCGCCTCCCAGCCGTACAGCGCCCCGGTGCCGACGACGAAGAGGCTCGCCAGGGACGTCGCGCCGATCGGGATCCCCTGGATCGGCAGCGGGAAAGCCTCGGCGATCGCCGCGGCAAACAGCAGCGCCGCGATCCCGACCAGCACGCCGGGCTCGGGCGCGTGTCCGGCCAGCCCGAACGCCGCCGCTGCGGCGACGGCCGTTCCCGCGGCCACCACGGGTACCACGACAGGCAGCAGCCTCCCGAAGGCAGAGGTTGCTTTCGTCTGCGCCTGCAGCAGGGCGGCCCCCTTTTCCTCGACCGGGGGGCCTGCCCGGACTTACTTCTTCAGAGTATTCCTTCGATTTGCAGGGCTGTCGACCTGCAAAGAGCGCCGTTCGGCGAGTTTCCGCACCTCTGCGAGGAAGCGAGCGCAGTCGTCGCGGTGCTCCCCGGAGACGAAGGAGCCCGGCGGACCCTGCTTACTCGAGGAGGACATTGGCCGACCCTAAGACCGCCGGACGGGACGGCGCCATCCCTCGATCGGGGGAGTCATTTCCGCGCGAACAGGAAGCGTGCGCCCGGCCCCGCGCTGAACAGCTCGAGGTGCTCCTCCGGGATGCCCGCCTCCTCGGCCTCCCGGCCGAGCGTGCGGCTCTCGACGCGCACGTCGTCGAAGCCGGCGTCCCGCGCGAGCTGCTCGAGCTCGGCGCTCTCGTAGAACCGCAGTCGCGAGGCCATCGGCTCCGGCGCGGCCGGCGTGCCCCGCACCTCGGGATCGCTGCCGAGGACGGCGAGGCGGCCCCCGACCTGCAGCGTGCGGTGGATCTCGCGCAGCGCGGCGACGGGGTCGGGCAGGAAGCCGAGCACGCCCGTCATCGCCGCCGCGGTGAAGCGGTCGTCGTCGAAGGGGAGCGCGTCTGCGCTCGCCTGGACGACCTCGAGGCGCCCCGCCGCGACCGCCTTCTCGTTCACCTCGCGGGCGAGCCGGACCATGTCGGCGCTGTGGTCGACGGCGGCGGCGCGGCACCCGCTTTCGAGCGCGCGGTGGAGGAAGGCCCCGCCGCCGCAGCCGACCTCGAGCAGGTGGTCGTCGCGGCCGAGCGCGAGCTCCTCGAGCAGCACCGCGAAGTTCGGGAAGTGGTAGAGCGGGCTGCGGTACACCTCGCGCGCCTGCGTCCCCGAAGGCCGGCGCGCGATGCGGTCGGTGAGCCAGTCGCCGAGCGCGATCGGCGCGGTCGCGCGCAACAGCGGGGCGAGCACCTCGCCGGCGAACCACCCGGCGAGCTCGGCCTTCTCGTCGCCGACCGCCTCCGCCCAGCCGTTGTGCGCGAACGTCACCCGCGTGTTCCGCCCGGCCGGCTCGAACCGCAGCGCGACGTCGGTGGCGACGTCCGGCTGCCACGGCGCCGGCCACCAGCGAAGGGCGATCGCCGAACCACGCTCCCAGGCGACGACCTCGCCGACCTCGACGTCGCCCTCGCAGAGCCGGTCGCCGTCGAGCCTGAGCCCGTTCCGCTCCAGCGCGAGCCGGAGCTCGTCGACGACCACGTCGAACGCCGTGGCCGTGTCGAGCGCGATCTCGAGGCTCGCGGCGAGCTCCACGAGGTGATCGTACGGCGGCTAGCGGCTCCGCCAGGCGAGCCAGGCGGCGAATCGTCCCTGAGCCGAGCCGAGCCACGCATCGAAGTCGAGCTCGAACGCGGCGATCTCGTGGCGGAGCTGGAACATCCGGAAGTCCACGCGGCGCTCCGCGTCGCACGCATGCGCGTCGACGAACGCGAGCTCGACGGACTCGCCGCAGTCGCTGCAGGCCATGTGGGTGGGCTGGAAGAAGGCGCCGAACAAGACGATCCTTATACGTCGTGTTCTCATCGGCAGATCAGGCGGGACGCCGTAGGGCGCCCCGCCCGGTCTGACGCGTGGCCTAGGTGGTCTGCGAGGCGGCGGCCATCTCGGCCATCGCCTTCTCGCCGCGCTCGCGCATCTCTTCCTCGCTGAGGTCCTCGATGTGCGTCGCCATCGCCCAGGCGTGCCCGAACGGATCGACGAGCGCGCCGAAGCGGTCGCCCCAGAACATGTCGTCGGGCTCCATCGTCGCGGACGCGCCGGCGTCGATCGCCCGCTTGTAGGCGGCGTCGACGTCCTCGACGTACATGAAGATCGTCACGCTCGTGCCGCCGAGGTCCTTCGGCGACTTGGCGTTCTGCATGGGGTACGGGTCGGACACCATGAGCACGGTGTCGCCGATCTGCAGCTCGCCGTGCGCGATCTTCCCGTCGGGCCCTTGCATGATCCCGCGCTCGGTCGCGCCGAACGCCCGCTTGTAGAAGTCGATCGCCTCCGAGGCCGGATCGGCGATCAGCGACGGGCTGAGGGTGGTGTAGCCCTCCGGAATCGGCTTGACAGCCATAGTCCTCCTTCCGAGGGTCGGGAACACCCCGATCGTAACTCCACTTCGCCTCCTCGGACGCAGGTTCAACGCTTCGAACGAGCGAACAACATCGAGTCGTGAAGCTGAAGGGGAAAAACGCGCTCGTCACCGGCGGTGGCGCCGGAATCGGCCAGGCTGTCGCCGCGCGTCTCGCGCGCGACGGCGCGGCCGTGGTGGTCGCCGATGTCGACGAGGAGGCGGGACGACGCGTCGCCGAGCAGATCGGCGCGGCCTTCGCCGCCGCCGATGTGACCCGCGACGAGGACGCCGAGGCGATCGCCTCCGACGTCGACGTCTTGGTCAACAACGCGGGCGGCTACACCGACCCGGTGTTTCCCGACGCACAGCTCGCGCACTGGGGCAGAGCGCTCGATCTCAACCTGCGCTCGGCGATGGTCGCGACCCACTTCGCGGTCAGGGCGATGGAGCAGCGAGGAGGCGGCGCGATCGTGAACGTCGCCTCGACCGCCGGCCTCGGGTTCGCGCCGCACCCGAGCCCCGAGTACGCAGCCGCGAAGGCGGGCCTGATGCGGCTGACGGCATGCCTCGCATCGCTGGCCGACCGCGGCATCCGGGTCAATTGTCTCTGCCCGTACACGGTGGGCACCGCCGCGGTCCGCCGGGAGATCGCCGAGTCTCTCGCCGAGGGCCGGACGCTCCCACCGCCGCTGCGGGCCACCCTGCTCGAGCCGGAGGAGGTGGCCGACGCCGTCGTCTGGCTCGTCGAAGACGAGTCGCTCGCCGGGCGCGTGGTCGTCCTCCGCGGCGGCGAGCCGCCGCAGCTGCTGCCCGCTGAAGACTGACTGCTGCTGCTAGATCGGAACGAGCTCGCGCTCGGGCTCCGGCGCGCGCTCCGGCTCGGTCACCTCACGCTCGCGGGTGACCTCGACGGTGCGGCGTTCGTCGCCCTCGCGCCGCTCTTCGTCCTTCAGGAGCTCTTGCTCCTCCCAGTCGGACGACCAACACATGCGGCGCTCACCTCCTCGGGGCGATGCTACTCCTCGCCGTCTCACGTGACGAGCTCCAGCGCGCCGTCGTCGTCGACCCCGGAGAAGACATCGCCGTTGTACTCGACGTCGGCGAACGTGAGAGCCTGCGCGATTCCCGGCTCGTAGAGGCCTTGTGAAGCCTCGACGCGGACGCTGAAGGTGTGCCGTGACCCGTCGCAGATCGGCGTGTATCGCCCCGTCCCCATCACCCGACCTGCCTGCGAGACGACGAGGCCCGATTCGCGACCGGTCGTCCCGACCGGGCAGGAGACGCTCACGTCGAGGAGCACAGCGGCGCCGCCGTCCAGGATCTGCGCGCTCTCCGCGAGCTCGACGAGCACGGTGGGATCCACGGTTACGACCTGTGAGTCGTCCGCGCGAACCGTTTTCCCGCGCGTGATCACGACCGACGCGGTCACGTCGGCGGAACCGAGCTCGAACGCGCCGCCGCTCGACGGCACGTCGACGGAGAAGCTGCGCACGTATCCAATGCATGTCAGCGGGAAGGACCCCTGTCCAGAGCCGCCCGGCTGGGAGACCCTGACGACGGCTTCGACGACCGTCCAGCGCTCCGGGCATGAGGCAAGGACAGTGACGGTGATCGATTGGCCGTCGGGCGCGAGCCCGGCCTGCGAGTGGATGTCGACGGTTGGCGCCTCCTGCAAGCGCGCGCCCGCCGGAGCGGCCGCAAGAGCGGCGAAAACGGCGACCAGCCCTCCGAAAGCGAACATGCGGGCGACGAGTTTCATGCGGCTACCTCCTCGGGCGCGATCAGCAAAACCATCCGGAGCTACCGAGGCGGCGTTCGTGCGGATTGCGGCAACCGATTCGAATCGCTGAATCGCTAATCAGTCACGCCATGTCTCGACCAGCTCGCGCTGCTCCTCGCTCTCCGGCGACGGCCAGTCGGCCGTGTCGGTGTCGACGCGTAGCCGCCCGATCGCCTCGATGGCCTCGTCGGGCGGCGTCCCGTGGCGCACGAGGTAGCAGCCGACGACAGTGCCCGTGCGTCCGATGCCGCCGTAGCAGTGCAGGTAGACCACGCCGCCCGCGTCGAGTTCCGAGTCGATGAGGTCGAGGACCTCCCGCATCTCGTCGCGGCGGGGTGCCGCGAAGTCGCGAAGCGGCTTGCGAACCGCGCGGATCCCGCCGCCGAGGAGCGCGCCGTAGCTCAGGGACCCGTACTCGCCCGCCTCCGTGAGATCGAGGAAGAGCGTGACGCCCAGGTTGCCGAGCCGGGCGATCCGGTCGTCCGAGTGCGGATACGGGCCGGCGAGGAAGCGTCCCGGCTCGACCCAGTAGCAGCCGTCGAGACCGTCCATGGCCCGATCGTAAGCTCCCGCGGTGAACCTGTTCGACGCTTACATCGCGGTCGACTGGAGCGGCTCGAGCAAACCGAAATGTGGGACGGACAGCGTCTGGCTGTGCAAGCGCGGTTCGCCGCCCGAGAATCCGAGCACGAGACACGAGGCCACCGACCGCGTACGGGAGCTGCTGCAGGAGATCGTGGCGGCCGGCAAGCGGGTTCTCGTCGCCTTCGACTTTCCGTATGGCTATCCGCTCGGCTTCGCCGAGCTGGTCGCGCCCGGCGACGGCCCGCCGTGGCGGCGGACCTGGAACGCGCTCGCCCGCCGCATTCGTGACGAGGCCTTGAACGCGAATAACCGCTTCGAGGTCGCCGCTCACCTCAACGTCGACGGCGGGCCCTTCTGGGGCTGTCCGGCGGGGCGGGCACGGGATGCGCTGACGGTCAAGCGAGGAATCTCATTTCCGCACAAGGGCCTGCAGGAGTTCCGCGCGGTCGAGCGGACGGTTCGGGGCGTCCAGTCCGCCTGGAAGCTCTACGGCGCCGGAAGCGTCGGTAGCCAAGCGCTGCTCGGGATTCCGCGCGTCGCCTCTCTCCGCGACGATCCCGCGCTGGCGTCGGTTAGCGCGGTGTGGCCGTTCGAGCCGACACGCGCGGCGCAGGTCGTCCACGTCGAGATGTGGCCGGGCCTGGTCGCGCCAGCGGCGCATCCGATTCGGGACGCGGGTCAGGTCGAGGCGCTCGTCGCCCACTGGGCCCGCCTCGACGAGGAAGGCGGGCTCGCGGCCCTCTTCAAAGCGCCGCCTTCGTCCTCCACCGAGGAAGGTTGGATCTTCGGAGTGGCCTGACCGCCTTACGCGTCGTCGTGGTGAGCGGCGCAGAAGGCGTCGCGCGCCGCGCGCCCGCCGAGGAGCGGCGGATACTGCGTTGCCGCCACGATCGCCTGGGCCTCCGCTGTCGCATCCTGTTCGATCCCGGCGACGACGAGCGCGCGCGCCTCGGGCGTGGGCGCCGCCGCGAGCAGCTCCGCGTTCCGCCAGGCCTTCTCCCGCCAGCCTGCGAGCGACTGGAAGATTGCCGCGTCGTCGAGCGTCGTCGGCAGGTTCGAGTCGTCGACAGTCGGATCGAAGCGGCGTGCGATCTCGGAGATGATCTCGTCCTGGACGCGGTTGAGGATGACATCGACGCGGTCGTGGTCGGCTTTCCGGCTGGTTCCGTCCGGGCTGACGAGCCCAATCGAGTAGAGCACGAGCGGCAGGTCGCGCTGCACGTGCGCGTTGATCCCGAGCAGGAGGTCGCCCGAACCCGAGACGGCACCCGCCTTCGCCGTGTCGAAGGCAACCCGCCACGCCGGCGGCACCTGTTCGGTTCGGCCCGCGGCCCAGGCGTCGTACGCGGCGAAGTAGTAGTGAGCGAAGAGCGTGTCTTCGTAGTTGACGAACGGCGTGTCGTCGAAGAACGGCCCGTCGATCGTCCGTCTGTACTCCTCCGTGACCCGCAGGTACGTGAGCGAGAAGATCGCGCCGTGGTCGCACGACGACGCGAGCGCGTCGAAGCGGCTCGTCATCTGGCGGACGGTCTTGTCGACGCACTGGACGCGGCCGGCGCTGCAGTCGTCGGGGCTCGCAGGATCGTACGGAAACGAGAGCCCCGGGAGCAGCGCGCTCCAGCCGACGAACGGCGCGTCCTCCGCCGAGGCGACAGCAGGTGGGGCGAGTGCGAATGCGAGCGCGAGCGCGAGCGCTACGAGGCGTTGGGGCCGCACACGGATGTAACGGGGTAGGCCGCTCGCTGGTTTCGCAGTCCCTGAAAGCGGCGATAGTTGCGATACCCCTTCGTTTCACAACGTGCGGCATGTCCCCAGCAGCCAAAACTGACATCCGCGAACGCGTGGCCGGCTCTGCGTCGGCTGCAGGCCCACGGTCCTGCGCCCACGCCGTGGAACGCGCGATCGCGGAGCTCGGGCGCGAGCCCGGGCTGGTGCTCGTCTTCCCGGCCGCCGACGCGGATCCCGACGCCGTCGCCGCCGAGGCTCGGGAAGCCGCGCGCGGCGCCTCCGTCGCCGGCATGACAGGAACGGCCGCCATCGGCGCGGCCGGTCTGGTGGACACCGGCTGCTCGGCGATCGCGTTCTCCATGTCGCTGCAGACGGGCGTCGGCGCCTCGCAGCGCAGCGACCCGCGGGCGGCGGGGCGCGAGGCGACGGCAAAGGCCGTCGCGACTGTCGACGGCGCTCCCCATCGGATCGTGCTGCTGTTCGTCGACTCGCAGGCGGGCGACCAGGCCGAGATCGTCGCCGGGGCGTACGCGGTCGCGGGCGGCGCGATTCCGCTCGCCGGCGGGGCCGCCGGGGGGCCTGCGCGCGCCCGGTTCGCCGGGGGACGCGCATTGTTGGACGGCGTCGTCGCAGTGGCGATCGGCAGCAGCACGCCGATCGGCGTCGGGATCGCGCACGGCTGCGTACCGCGGGGAACCCCGTCGATCGTCACCCGCGCGGACGGCCCGAACGTCATCCAGCTGGACGGGCGGCCGGCGTCGGACGTCTACTTCGAGAAACTTGGGG
Source organism: Gaiellaceae bacterium (assembly GCA_035264445.1). Classification (GTDB taxonomy): domain Bacteria; phylum Actinomycetota; class Thermoleophilia; order Gaiellales; family Gaiellaceae; genus DATFQE01. The sequence goes on from DATFQE010000066.1 coordinate 14,582, forward strand.
TGGACGGCGCTGGGCTCGGCGACGACGAGTTCGAGGCCCTGGCGATGGTGCACCCGCTCGCAGAGCCTGAGCTCAGCGGAGCCATCCGCCCGCGGTACATCCGGGCCCGAACCGCCGACGGCGCGCTGGTGTGCGCGACGAGCATCGAGCGCAACGCGGCCGTCGAGATCTGCGACCAGAGCCCCGAGACGATCGTCCTGAGCGCCCGCGCAGCGGTCGAAGACTCCGTCTCCCAGCTGGGCCAGCCCGTCGACGCCGCGCTCATCTTCAACTGCGCCGCCCGCAGCGCCTGGTTCGGCAACGCGCTCGCCGAGCGCGAGCTGGATGCCGTTGCCTCTGCGTTCGGCGATGCCGTTCCGAGTGTCGCCGGGGCGTATACGCGTGGCGAGATCGGCCGGGTCCGTGGCGCGAAGGGGGATCGAAACCACAGTGTGGTCGTCGCTGCCTTCGGCACCCCAGACTGACGGCCGCGCAGAGCTGAGGCGCCGCTTCGTGGAGGCGGCGCGGCGCGCGCAGATCGTCACGCTCGTCAACCGCGCCGCGACTGAAGCCGAGCTCGGCGAGCTCGTGACGGCCGAGCTCTGCGAGGCGTTCGAGGCAGAGATCGCGTTCGTGCTCGCCCACGTCGAGGACCACGGTCCGGGCATCGTCGGGGCGTACGGGCTCCGGCCGGACGAGGCGGAGCGCCTCCCGGCCCAGGGCGTGCTCGACCGGAGCATCGAGGTCCCGCAGCTCTTCCAGGGGCCGAACCTGCTGTCGGTCGGGGCGAAAGCGCTCGTCCTGGCCCCGTTCTCGACCGATACCGGCCGCGGCGTGGTCGGCGTCGCTCGGCTCCATGACGAGCGTTTCGACGAGGCCGAGGCCGCGCTGCTGGAGGCGGCCGCCGCGAGCATCGCGCATGCGCTCGAACGGCTTCGACTGGCCGAGGAGCGCGACCGGCTCTATCGCCAGGCGCACGAGCAGGCACAGGCCGCGCGCGTCATCGGATCGATCGCCGACGGAGTCGTCCTCGTCGACGATGCGGAGGTCGTCCAGCTCTGGAATCCCGCCGCCGAGGCGATCACCGGGCTCGCCCGCGACGCGGTGATCGATCGTCCGCTCCGCGAGGCGATCCCCGGGTGGGCCGCCGTCGCCGACTCGCTCGGTTCCGCGAGCGACCCGGCCTCGTCGAGCGCGCGCGCGACGACGCTGCCGGTCGACGTTCCCGGGCGCGAGATCTGGCTGTCGATCAGAGCCGTCCGCTTCGCTGAGGGAACCGTCTACGCCTTCCACGACCTGACCGAGGAACGCCGGCTGGAGGAGCTGAAGGCGGACTTCATCGCGACGGTCTCGCATGAGCTCAGAACGCCTCTCGCCGCCGTCCACGGCGCTGCGAAGACGCTGCTCCGAGACGACGTCGACCTCGGACATGACGTCTCGCGGCAGCTGCTCGGCCTGGTGTCCGAGCAATCGGATCGGCTCGCGCGGATGGTCGAGGACATTCTGCTGGCGAGCACGCTCGAGTCCCCGGAGCTGGAGCTTGCGAGGGAGCGCGTCGACGTCGGCGATCTCGCCGCGGACGCGGTCGCCGGCGCCCGCGTGCAGGCAAGCGAGCAGCTGACGCTCGAGCTGGCGGTGGCGCCGTCGCTGCCGGCTGTCGCGGCCGACCGCGACAAGCTGCGGCAGGTGCTCGTCAACCTCGTCGCGAATGCCGTCAAGTACTCGCCCAATGGTGGCCGCATCGAGGTCGAGGTCAAGCCGGAGGATGGACACGTGGCGGTCGTCGTGCGCGACCAGGGTCTGGGCATCGCGCCGTCGGAACAGAGCCTGATCTTCGAGAAGTTCTACCGCGCCGATGCCAACATGACGCGCGGCGTGAGCGGCAGCGGCCTCGGTCTCTACATCTCGCGTGAGCTCGTCCACCGGATGGGCGGCACGATCTCGGTCCAGTCCCAGCCCGGTGAAGGCTCGACCTTCGTCGTCACGCTTCCGACCGTCGGCGTCCGCGCCGGCCGGGAGGCACCGCCCGCCCGGCCGGCGCGGGGCTCTGCCTAGAGGTTCGCGTCCAGGAACGCCTGGGCGACCGCCGAATCGAGCCGGTACTCGAGGTTCGGCCCGTCGCAGCGGTAGCTGAACGTCCAGGTGTTGATCGCGACCACGGTTCCGTCGTGGAAGAGCGGCCCGCCGGAGTCACCGAAGCAGACACCCGCGGTGATCTTGAGGAACCGGTCCGGGAACGCGTCCGTCGCCGGGATGGCCGTGACTTCTCGGTAACTCCGGATGCCGTCGAAGAGCGTGATCGCCTTGGGCGACGCTGCGCTCCCGGTGATGAACGCATCGGTGCCGTAGCCGACGACCGTGAAGGTCTCGGTCTTCAGGTCGAGCGTGTCCAGGTAGCCCGGGCCCGCGATCGGCGCCGGCGTGACTCCGGCCACGTCCTCCTTCAGGAAGACGAGCGCGATGTCCTCGTGCCCGGGCGAGAGGCAGGCGTTCTTCGAGTTGCCGAAGCAGGGACCGGCCGTGAACCAGTCCGGATGGACGACGATATGGTCGACCAGGTAGTACGTCGAGGTCGCGTCCGGTGTCGGATCGAAGGTGATCCGGAGATCGTCCGGCCCGAACCCGTCCGGGCCCTCCTCCACCAGGAAGTCGGTGCAGTGCGCGGCGGTAAGGACGACGTCCGACGCAACGAGCGTGCCCGAGCAGAAGTCGAACCAGTCCGTGCCGACCTTGAGCTGGAGCACGCCGACGTTCTGGAACGTGTTAGTGAGGTCGGACGTGCCGTCGATGACGGCGCCTGCCGGGGCGGCGACCAGCAGGACGGCGCAGGCAGCGGCCACGGCGGCGCGCGTGGCGAGACGTAGAGACATACGCATTTCCCCCTTTTACGCAGAAACGTCGGCGCGACGCTACACCCATTCGAAATCGCAAGCAATATCGAACGTGCCAGTCGGTTCCGCGTCTCTGCTACCGAGAGAGCCCGCCGGTCATTCGGGCTCGCCGGCCGAAATCTCCTCCACGAGCTCGCGTGTCGTCGGCACCTCGAGCCCGTGGCGCGCGGCCGCTCGCAGGACGGAGCCGCCGATCGCGTCGATCTCCGTCGGCTTCCCCGCCTCGCGGTCCTTCTGCATCGACGAGCGCAGGTGGGACGGGAAACCCTCGATCCGGCTGACGAGCGCATCGCCGTCGATCGCGACGCCTTCGGCCTGCGCGGTCGCCGCGATCTCGCGCGTGCAGCCCTCGAGCCGCGCGCGCCAGGCGGGCTCCTCGAGAACCCGGCCGAGCGGCGAGCCGCGCAGCGCCGTCGTGAGCGCGATCGGAGCCAGCATCGCGAGCTTGCGCCAGAGCACGTCGGCTTCGCTCCTGGCGACCGACGCATCGAGCCCGGCGTCGTCGAGCTCGCTCCGGATCTCCTCCGCGAGCGGACCCGGCGCGAGCCGCACGACGGCGAACGGGCTCGGCTGGCGAACGACTCCTGGAGCGACGCGCTCGGACTCGATCGCGATCGAGCCGGGCAGCACCGCGTCGAGCCCGAAGTGCCGGCGGAGGAGATCGACGTGGTC
>DATFQE010000067.1:0-3992 GCA_035264445.1 Gaiellaceae bacterium
CGGTCGGCGGCCAGCGGAACGAACAGGTTGATCGAGACGTTGCCGGGGCCTGGATACGCATTGAGCGTGAAGTTCGGCCACAGGTAGGCGTAGAGGCCCTCGCCCGCCTCGCGTCCCGGCGTTCGCTGCACCGAGAAGGTCCGGTACTCGGTCAGCGTGTAGTCGTCGACGTCGAACGCGCTGGTGAAGCCGGGGTGCGCGACCCGGCAGTGGTAGCACTCGAGGTAGTTGTCGACGACCAGCTTCCAGTTCGCCTGGATCTCGTAGCTCGAGCGGCGGCGCGGGCGGATCGCCTCGAGCGGGACCGCGGCGTCGGCGACGATCCGCGGCAGCTCGCCGAGCGCGTCCTCGAGCGGGCCGGTCTCGGTCCCCGGGTTGACGAAGACGAACGGCCCCCACGTCCCGACGCTCGCGCGCGGAAGCTCGATCCCCTCGAGGTCGAGCCCCTCGGTGCGAGGCGCCGCCTGAAGGCGGCCGTCGAGGCGGTACGTCCAGGCGTGATAGTGGCACTGGAGCGACTTCCGCCGCCCGTTGCGCTCGCGGGCGACCTCGGCGCCCCGGTGCCGGCACACGTTGACGAAGGCGTTGAGCTCGCCGTCGGTGTCGCGGGTGATCACGATCGGGACGCGGCCCGCGCGCGTGGTGAGGAACGTCCCCAGGTCGGCCACGAGCTCAGCAGGCCCGGCGTATTGCCAGGAGCGGTCGAAGACGCGCCCGAGCTCGTCGTCGAGGTAAGCCGGCTCGACGTACCAGGCGGAGGGAAGCGTCTCGGTGAGGCTCACGGAGCGGGCGAGATCGTGCCGCCGACCACGCAGGCGCCGGCGACGGTGTCGAAGTCGATCGCGTAGACATAGGTCGAGACCGCGGCTGACGGCGTCGTGAGGACGAGCGTGCCCGTCACCTCCCGCTTGGCCGCGGCGGGGTACAGGTTGACGACCTCACCGTTGTCGAAGTCGGCGTCCGAGGCGACGAACGGTACGGGTGTGGCCTGGTGGTCCATGCCCGAGAGGACGACGAGCCCGTCGTTCGCCGTCGAGCGGAGGCGCGCCTGGAACGGGTTGCACGCCGCCTCGAGCACGAAGCCCTGGCCGGTGAAGTAGGTCTGGAGTGTCGCGGAGTCGGCGGCCGCCCGGTAGACCGCCTTCGTTGCGCCGGACGCGCCGGCCTCGCCGTCCTTGCCCGCGGGCCCGGTCGGGCCCATCGGGCCGGTGAACCCGCGCGGCCCGCGGTAGCCCCGACGCCCGCGCGGCCCGCGCGGCCCGCGCGGCCCGCGAAGCGGCTTCTTGGCCTCGGTCTTGCGCTTGACCGTCGGCCCCTGGTCCGCGCCGGAGCCGGCGGCGGCGCCGATCAGGATGCCGACGAGGATTCCGACGGCGAGCAGGGACAGACGAACGGCTACGGCTTTCACGGGCTTTCCTCCTTTGGGCGGGCTTGCCCATATCTTGCGCACAGGCAGCGACGGCGCCAAGAAGAGTTGCGCACGTGACACTTCGGGCGTCGAGTGCGCGAACGACGCCATGCCCGCACGCTCCTAACCTGGGACGCAGCCCAGCAGCCCGGAAAGGAGCACCATGAAACGCACGAAGCGGCACACCATTCGCCGGATCGCTCTCGGCATAGCGGTCGCGGCTGTTCTGGCGCCTGCCGCCCAGGCGAAGCCGACGGCGGTCAAGCAGCAGCCGCCCCCGGTCGAGCTCTCGGTGGTGAAACTCAGCCCAGGTGAGATCCCGTTCCTAAGCCAGCGGACGCTGAGGGTCGGCCCCGGCGAGGTTCCGTACCTCGATGACGGCGCGGCCACGGCGTCCGTGACGCACGAGCCGATGCCGGCGATCGACGACGGCGCCGACGTCGCCTACGGGATCGTGAGCGGAGCGGCGATCGCGCTCTTGCTCGCAATCTCACTCGCGTTCTTCGCGGTTCGCCAGACGCGGAAGACCAGGCTGGCGCCGGCCTGAACGGGGCATGGCGAAACGACGACGGCCCGCGTTGGCGGGCCGTCTTCGTTCTACGTGCAGTCGCCGCCACCCGTTGGGGGTCGGGGAGCGGCCCGGAGAAGTCTTGCAGCGTCCCGGCGGAACCGCATGACCCAGACGGGTTAATCGAATGCAACGACGAAGGCACTGGGTCGATTTCGTCTACGGATGGCCGTGCCGGGCTCGCGCCCTCTAGAAAACAATCCGCGAACCTGGTTACCTGCAGGAGGATCGCAATGAACACGTACCAGACCGTCCTGTACCTCCACGTCCTTTCGCTGCTGTTGGGCATCAGTGCCGCGGCCGTCACCGGCGTCTGCGTGTTCCGCCTGCGGGCGGCGCAAACTCTCGCCGACGCTCTGCCATGGGGGATGCTCGCGGGCCAGACGAAACGCGTGTTCCCGTTTGCCGTTCTCGGACTGTTCGCCACCGGCGCCTACATGACGTCCGATCTATGGACATGGAGCACCGGCTGGATCGACGTGTCGATCGTGGCTCTTGCCGTCGTCGCGGTTCAAGGGCCGCTCCTCGCAGGTCGCAGCGCGAAGGCGCTCGCGCATGCCCTGCGCGAGAACGGACCAGGACCGCTCGGCGAACGGCCGAGGCGGCTGGCGCGTGATCCGGTGCTCTGGGTCGTCACGTTCGCGAATCCCGGAATCGTCCTCGGCGTCGTCTGGACCATGATCAACAAGCCGAGCACCGCTGGGGCAATTGCCGCTGTTGTGATCGGCTACGCCGTCGGAGCTGCAGCGGCGTTGCCGTTCACGCGGAAACCGGCAATCGAGGCGGAGCCGGTGGCCGAGCCGAGCCCGTAACAACGCGCGCGGTTTCCGAGCGGTAGCTCAGAAGACGACGGCTGGCATCGGTCAGTAGTCGCCGCTTCAGCGGGACAGCTTCGAGCCGCGCCCGGTCTGATAGTTCTCGGCTGCGGAGCCAGAGCGCGTGCTTAGACGGATGTTCGTCATCTCGTCGTGCATGCGGGAAGCCTGTTCCTTTTCCAACAGTTCCTCGGGTGACTCCGGCTTTGGCCGCAACCAAGCGAGCATGCGTCGAACGGGGTTCACCCGCGCAACGTAGTCGGTGTCGCCCGGCGGGGGTTGGCGCATAGGCGTATGTAGCGTGAACCTGCCCGGGCGCCGGAAGCGTTGTCGGCCTGGAAACGGAACCCGCGCGTTTGCCGCCTGTTTGCGAATGGGCGGTGCCGGGCTCGAACCAGCGACCCCCTGCTTGTAAGGCCCAAGCAGGGATCGCCGTGAGTCGCCGGTAGTCGCCGATCAGCCGCAACGGTGCGGCATCTGCACCGTTCCCCGTCGCGGCCACTGGCGGCGCGTCGCCAAGGGCGGTTTCCAACGATGTTCCATGCTGAGCGTCGAGCGGGGCGCGCGCCTGTTCAAGCTGCTCGTCCTGGTTGAACTCATGGGCGTAGATCCCGAGCGTGATGCGCGGGTCCTTGTGGCCGAGCTGCCCGGACACGAACACGACGTTCTCGCCCTGTGCGAGCAGCATCGAGCCGAACCCATGCCGGAGCTGGTGCCAGCCGATCCGGCGCTTGCCGGCCGGCTTGAGCCCCGCGTCGTCGACCGCCTTCGCCAGGCCACGGCGGGCGACGTTGCGCGCCTGCATCGGCGTGCCCGTCTCGGAGGCGAAGACGAAGTCGTCCGGCCCCGAGTAGCTCGAGGCGAGCTTCGCCTCGCGCAGCACTCGGGCGAGCGCCGGCAGGAGCAGGACGTCCCGCTGCGACTCCTCCGTCTTCGGGTCGACGCGAACGCCGTCGCGCCCGAGCTGCTTCCGCACCCGGACGAGCCCGGCGCCGAAGTCGACGTCGCCCCACACGAGCCCGCGGTCGAGGTACACGGTGATGGCCCTGAAGGCGACCTGCTCGTTCTTCGAGTCGAGCATGCCCTCGAGCCGCTCGAGCGCCTTCGCGAGCCCGGAGACGAGCCGCTCGTCGGCCGCCTGCTCTGCGGCTTGCCGACGCTCCTGGAAGCTCTCGGCCCGGGCGCGGCCACCCTTCGCGGC
>DATFQE010000068.1:0-13272 GCA_035264445.1 Gaiellaceae bacterium
AACGACGTCCTGATCGCCTTCAACCTCGTGGGCGAACGGAAGCTGGAGCGCCTGGCAGGGCTCATGCGACGGGCGACCGTTCGCGTCACCTTCGACGATCCGGCGTTGCTGCCGGGCCTCGGCGGCGCTGCGCGCGCGGCCGGTGAGGAGCTCGGCGTGCTCGTCGACTGCGACACGGGCCTCGGGCGCACCGGGGTGATCGAGCCCACGCGCGCGGCGACGCTTGCCGCCGAGGCGTCGCGGACGGGCGGCCTCCGGTTCGACGGCTTCCTGACCTACCCGGTGTTCCCCGAATCGCGTTCGTTCCTCGAGGAGGCGGTCGAGCTCGCCGAGGCCGATGTGCCGACCGTCTCGGTGGGCGGGACCCCGACGATGTGGCAGGCGGAGGAGCTGCGGCCGCTCGTGACCGAGTACCGCGCCGGCGTCTACGCCTTCGGCGACCTGAACACGATCGCCACTGGCGTCGGGAGCCTCGACGACGTGGCCCTGACCGTGCGGGCGACCGTCGTCAGCCGGCCTGCGCCCGACCGGGCCGTGCTCGACGCGGGCACGAAGGCCCTCGCCGCCGACCGCGGGCGGAACGGCGGCTTCGGACACGTCGTCGAGGCGCCGTCGTCGGCGATCGTGAAGCTCGACGAGGAGCATGCGTACGTGCGGCTCGGCGGTGACGACTCGCTCCGCCTCGGACAGACGGTGAGCGTCGTGCCGAACCATGCCTGCCCGGCGGTCAACCTCCACGACGAGCTCGTCGCGGTGCAGGCCGGCGAGGTCGTCGACCGCTGGCGCGTCGACGCCCGCGGCAAGATCTCGTAGCCGACGGAGGTTTCGGAGCGCGCGGCCTGGGCTAGGACCTTCGCGCCCCTGTCAGGTAGGCCAACCGAGGAGGTCTCGACAACCGATGAGAGTAGTGATTGCGCGACGCCCGTTTCGCGCGGCCCTCGCCGGGGGCGTGATCGCGCTGGTGTTCGCCGCGCTTGCGTCGGTCGGCGCGGCCGTGTCGCCGTCGGCGACGCCCGCGGCCACCGAGCAGTACGGAGGCAAGGTCACGATCTGTCACCGCACGAAGTCGCGGAAGAACCCGTACCGGACGATCCGGGTCGCCCGGAGCGCCGTCAGGGCGCACCTCCGGCACGGCGACAAGCGCGGTTCGTGCGCGAACGCTCGCTTTGCCGTCTGTCACAAGGCGAAGGACGGCAAGAAGAAGGCGACCGTCCGCGTCAAGGGGCTGACGAAGCTGAAGCGGCACGTGCGCCACGGCGACAAGATCGGCGTCTGCAAGAAGCACAAGACCAAGCGCAAGAAGAAGAAGTAGGGACACGCTGGGGCCCGGGAGGCGCCGGTCTCCCGGGTCAACTTCCGGCGCGAAGCTCGTCGATCGCGGACTCGAGCGGATTCAGCTCCTTCGCGCGCGCGAGCGCTCGGTCGCGATCGGCTCCCTCGGGGGACGCCAGCGCGAGGTCGAGCCAGAGCTCCCAGTCGCCGTCGTCGCGGTGGAGCGCGTCGAGAAACGTCGCCCGTGCTCTGTCGGCCTCGCCCGACGCGAGCTGCTCCTCGCCGAGGACGCGCCACGGCTGCGCCGACCAGGGCTGCAGGCGCGCCGCCCGCCGCGCCGACGCGTCCGAGCCGGTCTCCGCGACCTCGAGCGCTCTGTTTCCCGCGTAGGCAACGAGCGTGACCACCGCGAGGAGCCCGGCGACGGCCGCGCCGCCCAGAGAGCGAAGGCGCGGCGCGGGGCCTCTAGATGCGGCAAGGAGCGCCACGGCGCAGACGAGGGCCGGAACCGTCGCCGCCGGGAGCTCCCAGTCCCAGTCCTGCGCCGCGTGGGCGGCGCAGGCTGCGAACGGGCCGAGCGCGGCGGGCGTGACCGGATCGCCGCGGGTACGCACGGCGGCGACGACCGGCGCGGCGAAGGCGACGAGGAGGAGCGCGAGCCCGAGCGGACCGAGCTCGGCGAGGGTCTCGAGGAAGAGGCTGTGCGCGTCACGGGCGGGCTGCGGCACCGGGCGCTCGCGGACCCAGTAACGGCCCCAGCTCCCGGCGCCCGACCCGACAGCGGGGTGGTCCCGAACGTCCTGCCCGGCGACCTTCCAGTACTCGGCGCGGTTGCTGCCAGAGACTGTGGTGAGGCGGCTCGCCCCCGAGGCGGGCGTCGTGGTCGACGAGTCGAAGGCGCGCGCTACGGCGACGACGGCGACCACGGCCGCGAGCGCGACTCCGGCGGCGAGCGGGATCGCGACCCGCCGGTCGAGCGCCGGCAGCCGTAGGGCGAGCATCGCCACGAGCCCCGCGGCCAGAGCGAGCCAACCGCCGCGCGAGTACGTGAGGTAGAGCGTGAGGACGAAGAACGGGATCGCAGCGAGGAAGGCGATCCGCACCGCCCCGGCGGCCGCGATCGCAAGCCCGAACGAGAGCAGCGCGCCCATCGCGGCGATGACCGCGAGCCCGTTCGCGTAGCCGACGGGCTCCGCCAGGCGGTCCTCCGAGCCGGGGTCGGGCGTGAACGCGCCGACCGGGTCGCCCCCGACGAGCACGTCCGCGAGCCCGGCGACGCAGAGGGCGCCGACCCCGGCCAGCGCGCCGAGCAGCATCGCCTCGCGGGAACCGCGCCCGCCGACGAGGACGAGGGCGGCCGCTGTCGCCAGGTAGAGCAGGAGACGCTGTGCCTCGAGGATCGACCCGGTCGGGTCGAGCGACCACCATGCCGACAGGAGCGACCAGACGAGCAGGCCCGCGAGCGCGCCGAGGAAGGCGAGCTCGAGCGGCGCCGGCCGCGTCGGCAACCCGCGGACGAGGACGACGGCGACGACGACGAGCAGCGCCGCGGCCCACACCCAGCTCGAGGGCGCGTACCCGCCCTCGTCGAAGCCGAGCGCGACGATCAGGGCGGCGGAGAGAAGGGCAGGGACCGCGTCGGCCCGCGGCATCGCGCGAGCTTAGGAGGCCGACTGGGTCAATCGGCCACCTCGACCGCCACCTGGCGCGGCTGACGTGCCCGTCTGGGCGTCACGAACACGGCGAGCACCGCGGCGCCGAGCGCTGCGATTGCGCTCAGCCAGAAGGCTGTCACGAACGCCGATTCCGCGGGCACGGGTGTTCCCGGGATCGTCTTCGTCGTCAGGATCGCCGCGCCGACCTGGCCGCCGACCACGCCGCCGATCGTCCGCATGACCGTGTTCATCCCGGTCGCGACGCCCGTCTCGGTCGGCCGCACCGACGAGACGATGATCGTCGCCATAGCGGCGAACGCGAGGACGATCCCGAACCCGAGCGCCACGTTGCCGAGGACGATCTGCCAGGGATGGTCGTGCCAGAGGGCGAAGGCGGCGATCCCGAGGCCGGCCGCCGCCATGCCGACGACGAGCGGCACCTTCCAGCCGAACCGGGCTCCGACGCGGCCCGCCAGCGGCCCGCCGACGAGCCCCATCAGGGCGCCCGGCAGCAGGTAGAGCCCGGTCGTGGTCGCGCTGACGCCGAAGCCGTAGTCGACGAGGCGTGCCAGCTCGGGCGGGAGGTCGCCCGGGGCCTGGACGAAGTTGGGGATCAGCACGAAGGAGCCGAGCATCGCGAAGCCGCTGACGAGCGCGATCACGTTCGTGAAGAGGACGGGCCGATACGCGAGCATGCGCATGTCGACCATCGGCTCGGGTACCCGCAGCTCCACGAGCGCCCACACGGCTCCGAGGATCGCGGCCGCCGCGAACAGCAGCAGCGTCGGCGGCGCCGTCCAGCCCCAGCTCTCGCCCTCGGTGAGCGCCACGAGCAGCGAGATCAACGCGCCGGAGAGCAGCACGGCCCCCGGGATGTCGAGCCGCGACGGCGTCTTGACCGGCGACTCCGGGACGAAGAAGTGCACGAGCACGATCGCGACGGCGACGCCGATCGCGCCGATGATGAAGAGCCAGCGCCACGACGCGTAGTCGACGATCACGCCGGAGACGACGAGCCCGATCGAGCCGCCGATCGCGAACACCGACGAGACGATCCCGATCGCCGTTCCTCTCCGCTCGGCGGGAAACTCGTCGTTGATGATCGCGAAGCTGAGCGGGAAGACCGCGCCGCCGGCACCCTGGATCACGCGGCAGGCGATCAGGGAACCGATGTTCCACGCGAAGATGCCGCCGATCGAGCCGGCCAGGAAGACGCTCAGGCTGATGACGAGGAGCCGTTCCTTGCCGTACTGGTCGCCGAGCTTGCCGAGGAGGGGCGTGAGCACCGACGCGCTCAGCAGGAACGCCGTCAGGAGCCACGTTGCCCAGGCGGTCGTCGTGTCCAGATCCTCGCGAAGGGCCGGGAGAGCCGGAATCACGAGCGTCTGCTGGAGCGCAAAGGCGATCCCGGCGGTCACGAGGGCGCCGAGCGTGACGTTGTAGTGCTGTCGTTGGACCCCGGCGTGCCCGTCCACCCCCGGACGGTACCTGCGGCCGGGACTACCCCGACGTTGCCGCCGGCGGGCCGTGCGTTCTCCGATCGCATGCGTTCGCGGACGCGCCGCCGCCGCGACTGCGGAACCTGCGGCAGCCGTGCGCGTCCGCGGCCGCACCGGGCGCGGCGCGCCACGAGCACCCGGCGCTACGGCTCGTTCTGATCCGGGTCTTGCTCGTCTTGAAGATCCTCGTCGGGCTCTTCGACGACACCGGGCGGGTCGTCGTCGGCGTCGCCGAGGAGCGGTCGTTGCCGGTCCGCAGCGGTCTCGTCGTAGTCGGTCATGACGCGACGATTCCCGGCGGGTTGCCGGCTAATCATCCCTACGCTAGGGCACATGGCGACCGATCCGCCGCTCGTCGTCGTCGTGACCGGCCCGCCCGCGAGCGGGAAGAGCGCGGTCGCGCGCTACCTCGCCGAAGCCCTGCGTGCGCCGCTGATCGCGAAGGACCCGGTCAAGGAGGCGCTCTTCGACGCGCTCGGCACCGGCGACCCCGACTGGTCGCGAAAGCTCGGGATCGCGACGTACGCAGTCCTCTACCTCACGCTCGAGCAAGAGCTGGCAGCGGGGCGGTCGTGCGTGCTCGAGGCGAACTTCGACCACAACGAGGCGTCCGCCCAGCTCGCGGCGATCCAGCTCCGCCGGCCGTTCCGCGCGCTCCAGATCGTCTGCACGGCCTCGCGCGACGTCCTGATCGAGCGCTTCACCTCGCGTGGCAACCGCCATCCCGGCCACATCGACGACGAGCGCCTGGACGACGTGATCGAGTCGATCGACGCCGGCCGCTGGCGCGCGCTCGAGCTCGACGGCGAGCTCGTCGAGATCGACACGACCGACTGGTCCACCGTCGACCTCGACGACCTCGTCGGGCGGGCTCGCGCCGGTTAGCCGGTTCGAACCCAGGCAGCCGCGGCGGGCGCGAGCGCGTCAGCCACGCTCTCGCTCGCGACGAGGAGCTCCCCGCTCGGGAGCTCGAGCGCGGGCGCGTCGACGTTGACGAGGCAAACCACGTCGCCCCGCCGGAAGACGAGTGTCCCGCTCGGGCCGTCGAGCCACGCGAAGGCGCCCTCGAGACGGTGAGCGAGCGCGAACCGGTAGAGCTCGAGGGTCGACGCCGGATCCTCGGTCTGAGCATCCACGCTCCGACGCCCGAACTCCTCGGGCATCGGCAGCCACGGCTCTGCAGCCGTGAAGCCGAAGCCGGGCCCGGTGGTCGTCCAGGGCATCGGTACGCGGCAGCCGTCCCGACCCTTCCGAGCACCGCCGCTGTGGAAGAACAGCGGGTCCTGGCGCAGCTGATCGGGGATGTCGACCTCCTCGAGACCGAGCTCCTGGCCCTGGTAGAGGAAGACGGCACCCGGCAGCGCCAGCAGCAGCAGGGCCGCCGCTCGCGCGCGACGGCGCCCTTCGGCGCCTCCGCCGTAGCGGGTCGCCACCCGCGGCACGTCGTGGTTCTCGAGCACCCAGGTCGCGACGGCGCCGACGGCGCTCATCGCGGTGTGAGTGCGATCGATCGTCGCCCGCATCGCCGCGGCGTCCCAGTCGTCCCAGAGCAGCGCGAGGTTGAACGCGAGCTGGAGCTCGTCGGGCCGCACGTAGTCGGCGACCCGTTCCTGGTTCTCGAGCACGACCTCGCCGACGAAGCTGCGGTCGCCCTCGTAGCCGTCCGCGAGCCGGCGCCAGCGGCGGTAGAGCGGATGCAGCTCGGGCTGATTCACGGCGGTCACCCAGTCGGCGTGCCAGGTGGGCGGGTCCGGCTCCTCCATCTCCGCGAAGGACTGGTCCTTGAACAAGCCTTGAGCGACGTCGATGCGGAAGCCGTCGACGCCGCGGTCGAGCCAGAAGCGCAGCACCTCCTCGAAGTCCCGCTGCACCGTTTCGTTGTGCCAGTCGAGGTCCGGCTGCTCGGGAGCGAACAGGTGCAGGTAGTACTCGCCGCTGCGCCGTTCGAGCTGCCACGCCGAGCCGCCGAACGCGGATGTCCAGCCGTTCGGCGGGCCGCCGTCGCGGCCGGGCCGGAAGAGGTAACGCCGACGATCGGGGTGCTCGGGGTCGGAGAGTGCGTTCCGGAACCACGCGTGCTCCTCCGAGGTGTGGTTCGGGACGACGTCCACGAGCACCCGGAGGCCGAGCGCGTGGGCGTCTGCGAGCAGCGCGTCGAAGTCGGCGAGCGTCCCGAATCGCGGGTCGACGTCGGTGTGGTCGGCGACGTCGTAGCCGTGGTCGGCGTCCGGCGACGGGTAGAACGGCGTCAGCCAGATCGCGTCGACGCCGAGGTCGCGCAGGTAGCCGAGCCGCGAGCGGATGCCGGGGAGGTCGCCCAGGCCGTCACCGTCGGTGTCGGTGAAGCTGCGGACGTAGATCTCGTAGAAGACGGCGTCGCGCCACCAGGCGGTCGTCATGCGAGGCGCACCGTACCCGTCTGCCGACCGATTAGCGTCCCTGCCGTGACAGCAACCGGTCACGCCGGTGTCGTCGTGAACGACATCCACTCGCAGCTGAACAAGACGACCGTCCGGGAGGTGGTGCCGGTGAGCTCGCTCGAGGCGGTTCGTACTGCGGTCCTCCGCGCGCGAGAGCTCGGCGTGCCAATCTGCGTCGCGGGTGGCCGCCACGCCATGGGCGGCCAGCAGTTCTGCACAGGCGGCCTCATGATCGATACGCGCCCGCTCGCACGCGTGCTTGCGTTCGACGAGCAAGGCGGCACGATCGAGGTCGAAGCGGGCATCCAGTGGCCTGCCCTCTTGGCTTACCTCCGGCAAACGCGGCTGGCCTTCAAGCAGAAGCAGACGGGCGCCGACCGACTGTCGCTGGGCGGCGCGCTCGCGGCGAACGGCCACGGTCGCGGGCTGACGCTGAAGCCGATCGTGGCGGACGTCGAGTCGTTCGAGCTCGTCGGGCCCGACGGGGAGCTTCGAACCTGCAGCCGTGACGAGAACCGGGAGCTGTTCACCCTCGCCGCCGGCGGCTACGGCCTCTTCGGGGTGATCTACTCCCTGCGGCTCCGGCTGACGCCGCGGGGAAAGCTCGAACGCATCGTCGAGCTACGAGCGCTCGATGGGTTGACGGCCGCCTTCGACGAGCGAATCGCGGACGGCTTCCTCTACGGCGACTTCCAGTTCGCGATCGACCCGGCCGGCGACGACTTCATGCGCCGCGGCGTCCTCTCCTGCTACCGGCCGGTCGAGGAAGACCGGCTAGTTCCGAAGAACCAGCGCGCGCTCACGACGGATGACTGGAGCCGCCTCCTCTACCTGACGCACGCCGACAAGGCCCAGGCGTTCGAGCGTTACGCCGAGCACTATCTCGCGACCTCGGGTCAGCTCTACTGGTCCGACGCACACCAGGCGGCCGAGTACATCGACGACTACCACCGGACGCTGGACGCCGCGCTGGGCACCGGGCCGGGGACCGAGATGATCAGCGAGCTGTACGTGCCGCGCGACCGCCTCGTCGACTTCATGGAGGCTGTCGCGGACGACTTCCGGCGGACCGGCGTGGACGTGATCTACGGCACGGTTCGGCTGATCGAGCGCGACGACGAGACCTTCCTGGCTTGGGCCCGAGAGCCATGGGCCTGCGTGATCTTCAACCTCCATACCGTCCACACCGGCCACGGAATCGAGCATTCGAGAGGTGCCTTCCGGCGGCTGATCGACCTGGCGATCGCGCGGGGAGGCAGCTACTTCCTCACCTACCACAGCTGGGCGCGGCGCGACCAGGTCGACGCGTGCTATCCCCGGTTCCGCGAGTTCCTCGATCGGAAGCGCGAGCACGACCCCGACCTCGTCTTCCGCAGCGATTGGTACGACCACCATGTCGAGCTCCTTTCGGGCGAGTAGACGCACGCTCGTTCTCCTGGCGGGCGTCCTCGACGTGCCGATGGTGTCGGGCGTGGTCCGCGCCTTCACGACGACTCCACGGAGCGAGCTTGTGGAGGCGCGCGGGGTCCCGGTCGAGATCCTCCGCCCGCGCGGCGACGGGCCGTGGCCCGCATGGCTCTTCGTCAACGGCGCCCACCCGGAACGACGCCGGGAGCCGGTCGTCACGCGGCTCGCGGACGGCCTCGCGCGGGCGGGCTTCCTCGTCCTCGTGCCGGACCTGCCCGGACTCGGCGAGGGCGAAATCACCGTCCGAACCCTCGAGGCGACCGCGAATGTCACGGCTGCCGCGGCCGACCTCGCGGACGTGCGGGACGGTCGGGTGGCGTTGATCGGCGCGTCCACCGGCGCCGGGCTGGCTCTGGTGACGGCGGGGACGAAGGAGCTCGCCGACCGAATCAGCGTCGTGGCCGCCGTCGCGCCATACGCCAACCTCGACAAGCTCGTCTGCATGGCGACGACTTCGCACTACCGGGAGGACACCGGGTTCGAGCGTTATGCCGTGACCGACCTGCACCGCGAGGTCGTCACGCGATCGCTCCTCGGCGCCGCGGGCGAGGACGGACGCGCGGCGGTCGATGCGCTGCTGGCTAATACGGACCCGAACCGCTTCGCGGAGCTCTATGCGGCGCTGCCGCTTGACGTCCGGACGCTGGTCGAGCAGTTGTCGCCGTTCAGGGTCGCGAGCAGTGTGAGGGCTCCCGTCGAAGTGATCGTCCCGCCGACGGACGACTACTTCCCGCTCGGTGAGGCGCGGTCGCTCGCCGCGGCGCTCCCCAACGTGAGGCTGACCGTGACAGGGACGCTCGACCACACGCGACCCTCGCTGAGCCGGATCGCCGAATTCCCCAGCTTCCTCGGCTTCGTCGTACGGGGACTTCTGGCCGCGGATTGAGCTCGCCGCCACCGTCAGCACAGCCTCATCAAACGCTGGACCGTCCAGCTTGGCGAGCAAGGCCGAGCACGCGCTGGGCGTGTTCGGGCGTGAGCTGACCCCGCTCGAGACGCCACGACCAGTTGCCCTCGCCGCGGCCGGGCGTATTCATGCGGGCCTCGCTGCCCAGCCCGAGGATGTCCTGGGCCGGGACGATCGCGATCGCGGCCCGCGACTCGTACGCCATCCGGATCAACGACCAGTGCGGCTCGTCGGGATCGAGCGCCGCGACGGGGCGCGAGCGGTACCAACCGACCGCCGTGTCGTTGTCGTGGGTGCCGGTGTAGACGAGCTGCCGCTCGCGGTGGTTCCGGGGGAGGTACGGGTTGCGGGGGTTACCGTCGAACGCGAACTGGAGGACCGCCATCCCGGGCAGCTCGAACTCGTCGCGGAGCCGCTCGACGGGCGGCGTGATCACGCCCAGATCCTCGGCGACGACCGGCAGCGAGCCGAGATCGGCCCGAACCGCCCGGAGCAGCTCGCGGCCGGGCGCGCGACGCCAGCGGCCCGCGCGCGCGGTCTTCCGGCCGGCCGCGACCGACCAGTATGCGACCAGGCCGCGAAAGTGATCGAGCCGGACGAGGTCGACGAGCTCGAACGTTCGCCGGAAGCGCTCGATCCACCAGCGGAATCCGGTCGCGCGCAGGGCCGGCCAGTTGTAGAGCGGGTTGCCCCAGAGCTGGCCGTTCGCGCTGAACGCGTCCGGCGGCACTCCCGCGACGACGCCGTCCTGGAAGAGCGCGGGGTGGGCGACGTGATCGGCGCTCCGCGGCGCGACGTAGATCGGCAGGTCGCCGATCACGCGGATGCCGCGCTCGCGCGCGTATGCGCGAACCCCGGACCACTCGCGCTCGAAGCGCACCTGGTCGGCGAGCGAGCCGCCGAAGGACGCCCAGTCGCCTGCCCAGAACGGATGGCGGGCGACGAAGGACTCGATCTCCTCGTCGGAGACGGCCGCGTGGCGCTCCGCGAGCAGGCCCGGCCACGCGGCGAACGCCGACCGCGCCGCGTACGGGGAGCCGGTTTCGTCGGGCGGGCCGAGCGGCAATACCTGCCACCACGACTGGCCCGCCGCGGCCAGCCAGTCGACGAACCCGCGGGCGTCCGCGAGGGAACCGCTCGGAAGCGAGGTCGGGTGAAGCAAGATTCCGGCCGACCGCTGTAGCTGCACGAACCGACCATGCCAAAGGCCATGCCGACGAAACCGCCGCCACGGATCCAGATCCAGGACGTCTGGCCGCAGACCGACTGCGGCCGCTACCCGACCAAGGCGGTCGTCGGCGACAGCGTCCCCGTCTGGGCGACGATCTTCCGCGACGGGCACGAGGTACTCGGCGCGGCGTTGCGGTACCGGCTGAAGGGGACGCGCAAGTGGCGCGAGGCGCCGATGGGAGCCTTCGCCAACGACCGCTGGATGGGCCACCTGGCGGTCGATTCCGTCGGCCGCTGGGAATTCGCGGTCGTGGCCTGGGTCGACCGGCGGGCGTCCTGGCGTTGGGAGATCCGCCGCAAGGTCGAGGGCGGCCAGAGCGATCTCACGAGCGAGCTCGCCGAAGGCTCCCTGCTCTACGGGGTCGAGAGCCTGAGCGTCAAACAGGCGCTCGCGGACGAGACCGAGGACCGCGCCGAGGTGACGTCACTTGCGAAGCCGCTGGAGCTCGCGGTCGACCGCGAGCGCGCCCGCTTCGGCTCCTGGTACGAGCTCTTCCCCCGCTCGTGGGGCGGGTTCGCCGGCGTCGAGAAGGTGATCCCGGAGCTCGCCGAGCTCGGCTTCGACGTCGTCTACCTGCCGCCGATCCACCCGATCGGAGAGACGAACCGCAAGGGCAAGAACAACATGCTCAAGGCGAGGCCGGGCGATCCCGGCAGCCCGTGGGCGATCGGCGGCGCCGACGGCGGCCACGACGCGACCCACCCGGACCTCGGGACGATCGAGGACTTCGACCGGCTCGTCTCGACGGGGCGTCAGCACGGCGTCGAGGTCTGCCTCGACTTCGCGATCCAGTGCTCGCCCGACCACCCGTGGCTGGAGGAGCACCCCGAGTGGTTCAACCGCCGGCCCGACGGCACGCTGAAGTACGCCGAGAACCCGCCCAAGAAGTACCAGGACATCTACAACGTCAACTTCGACAGCGAGGACTGGCAGGGACTCTGGAACGCGCTGCACGACGTCGTCGCTTACTGGGTCGACCACGGCGTCAAGGTCTTCCGCGTCGATAACCCGCACACGAAGCCGGCGCCGTTCTGGGAGTGGCTGATCGGCCGGATTCACGACCGCGACCCCGAGGTCGTCTTCCTCGCCGAGGCGTTCACGCGGCCGGTGATGATGCAGACGCTCGGGAAGGTCGGCTTCAGCCAGTCCTACACGTACTTCACGTGGAAGAACACCAAGGGCGAGCTGATCGAGCTCATGCGCGACGTCGTCAACTGGTCGCCGTGGTACCGGCCGAACTTCTTCGCCAACACGCCCGACATCCTGCACGAGTACCTCCAGCGCGGCGGCCCCGCGGCGTTCGCGGCGCGGCTCGTGCTCGCGGCGACGCTCTCACCGTCGTACGGCATCTACTCCGGCTTCGAGCGCTTCGAGAACGTGCCGGTGCGCGAGGGCAGCGAGGAGTACCTCGACTCGGAGAAGTACGAGGTCAAGGAGCGGACGCTGGCCGGCGCACCGCTGGCGCCGCTGATCAGGCGCCTGAACGCGATCCGGCGCGAGAATCCGGCCCTCCAGCGCGTCGACGACCTGACCTTCCTCGAGACCGAGACCGAGCACGTGATCGCCTATGCGAAGGTCGCCGGCGACAACGCAATCGCGGTCGTGGTCAACCTGGACCCGTTCGAGACGCGCGAGGGCGTGGTGATCCTGCCGGCGTCCCTCGGCCTCGCGCCGTCGGTGCGCGCCCGCGAGCTGCTGACCGGCGAGGACTTCTCCTGGCAGACGGGCCGCAACTACGTCCGCCTCGAGCCCGGCCAGTCGCACGTGATCCGCCTTGGCTAGCACGAGCGAGGAGAAGAAGTCGGCGGCCGCGGAGGTCGCCAAGGTGGAGGAGAAGCCGCTCTCCAAGGCCGAGGAGGCCGCCGACCGCGCGCAGCCGGGTCACTGGTTCGAGTCGAACCCGCTCTGGTTCAAGACCGCCGTCTTCTACGAGATCCACCTGCGCGGGTTCTTCGACGGCAACGACGACGGCTCGGGTGACTTCGGCGGGCTGATCGAGAAGCTCGACTACCTGCAGTGGCTCGGCGTCGACTGCATCTGGCTGCTGCCGATGTACGCGAGCCCGCTCCGCGACGGCGGCTACGACATCGCCGACTACAACGCCATCCACCCCGACTACGGGACCGTCGAGGACTTCCGTGCGTTCGTCGAGGCCTCCCACCAGCGCGGGATGCGTGTGATCGCCGACCTGGTCATGAACCACACCTCGGCCGATCACCCGTGGTTCCAGGAGGCGCGCTCGAGCAAGGACTCGGCCAAGCGGGAGTGGTACGTCTGGTCCGATCACGACGAGCGCTGGTCCGAGGCACGGATCATCTTCATCGACACGGAGTCCTCGAACTGGACGTGGGACCCGGTTGCCGAGCAGTACTACTGGCACCGCTTCTTCAGCCACCAGCCCGACCTCAACTACGACAACCCCGAGGTCCAGGAGGCGATGCTCAACGCGCTGCGCTTCTGGCTCGACCTCGGCATCGACGGGTTCCGCCTCGACGCCGTCCCGTACCTCTACGAGCGCGACGGGACGAACGGCGAGAACCTCGCCGAGACGCACGAGTTCCTCAAGCGTGTGCGGGCGACCATCGACGCCGAGTACCCCGACCGCGTGCTCCTGGCGGAGGCGAACCAGTGGCCCGCGGACGTCGTCGAGTACTTCGGCGACGGCGACGAGTGCCACATGGCCTTCCACTTCCCGGTCATGCCGCGGATGTTCATGGCGCTGCGGCGCGAGGAGGCTCTGCCGATCATCGAGATCCTCGACCAGACGCCCCTGATCCCGGACAACGCGCAATGGGGCCTCTTCCTGCGCAACCACGACGAG
>DATFQE010000069.1:0-5885 GCA_035264445.1 Gaiellaceae bacterium
AAGGTCGTGGACGCCGCCGAGAAGAGCGCCAAGCAGGCGAAGAAGGGTGGCTGGGGCGTCGGGCTCTCGGCTTCCGGCGACGAGCGCTGCGGCTGGAGCGCCGGCGTCACCCTGACCTGGAGCTGGTGAGCCTAGGCGGCGAGCTCGCGGGGGACGACGTCGATCTCGAGCAGGCGCTCGTGCCGCGCGACCGTGAACCTGACCGGTGAGCCGATCCGCTCGCTCACCATGATGCGCTGCAGCTCGCTCATCCCCTCGACCGCTGAGCCGTCGACCGCAACGATCACGTCGCCCGGCCGGAGCCCCGCTGCGGCGGCCGGAGCGTCCGCGACAACCTCGCTGACCTCGACGCCGCGGGCCCGGCCGACCTCCTTCGCAATCCGCGGCGGCAGCGGGCGCTCCTGGCCGCCGATCCCGAGATAGGCCCGGCGGAACCGGCCCTCGGCCATCAGAGCCGCGACGATCCGGCGGGTGGCGTCGTTGATCGGCACGGCCAGGCCGAGGCCGACCCCGGCCACGGCGGTGTTGACGCCGACGACGGAGCCGCGACCGTCGGCGAGCGCGCCGCCAGAGTTGCCGGGGTTCAGCGCGGCGTCTGTCTGGATCACGTTGTCGACGACACGCACGTTCGCGCCGGAGCGGGTCGGCAGCGAACGGCCGAGCGCCGAGACGACGCCGGCCGTAACCGAGCCCGCAAAGCCGTTCGGGTTCCCGATCGCCACGACGAGCTGACCGACCCGGAGGGTCTCCGCATCCCCGAGCTCGGCCGCGACGAGCGCGTCGCCGTCCGCTCGGAGAACGGCCAGGTCCGACAACGGATCGGCGCCGACGACCTCGAACGACAGGTCGGTCCCGTCGGCGAGCGACGCCCGGCCCGAACGCGACCGCGCGACCACGTGCGCCGAGGTGAGCAGGAAGCCGTCGGGCGTGATCACGACGCCGCTCCCGCCGCCTTCGAGCACCCGCCCGCCGCGAACGCGGCGTGACACGCGCAGGTTCGCGACCGACGGCGTCAGCCGCTCGGCCACGCTCGTGATCACGCGCGAGTACGCGTCGAGTGCCTCCGCGTCGGACGGCGTCTGCTCCGGAGCGTCGCCGCCCCGGCTCGTCCCGTCGACGCACTCCACGTACACCAACTCGGCCATCGGCCCAAAAGTAGCGCCGCGACGCAGGTCTACGCGATGAACGGCGTGTGCCCGCGGCCGGTAGCGCAGAGAATCCCAGCGATGGACACGCTTGCTCCACCACCGGCCGCACGGCGCACGTTCGCGGGCCGGCGCGTTCTCCGCCTCGCCGACATGGACGCGCGCGGACGGCTGCGACTCGACGCCCTGGCGCGCTTTCTCCAGGACCTCGCGATCGACGACGTCCGCGAGACCGGCTGGGGCACACCCGAGCACATCTGGTTCGTGCGCCGCATCCAGGTCGACGTGCTCGTGCCGTTCCTGGACGACGACGAGGTCGAGATGGTCACCTGGTGCAGCGGTCTCGCCACGATCGCTGCCGGTCGGAGATGGTCGATCACCGGCAACCAGGGCGGCCGTGCCGAGATCGACAGCATCTGGATCCATCTCGGGCCCGACGGCCGTCCGAAGCGAATCGAGGGCTTCGACATCTACGCGAATGCAGCAGACGGTCGGCGAGTGTCCGCGCGTCCCGAGCTCGAGGGGCCGCCCGACGACGCCGAGCGTTCGCCGTGGCCGCTTCGCGTCACAGACGTCGACCTGCACGGGCACGTCAACAACGCCGTGCACTGGCAGGCCGTCGAGCACCTGCTTCAGGGCCGGGGCCCCGACGTTCGGAGGCCGCTCCGCGCCCGCCTCGACTATCGCGATGCCCTCAACCTCGAAGACGAGCCGGAGCTCGCCTTCAGCCTCGACGCGGGCCGGCTCGGCGTCGGGTTCGTGACGCCCACGGGTCTCAAGGCGGTGGCAGTGGTCGAACCGCTGCACTCGCCGTGATGTGGCTCGCGAGCTCCGACCTGCGGATCGGATTGGGCTGCATGCGGCTGCCGGAGGACACGGCGCACGACACGATCGCCGCCGCGGTCGAGGCCGGGATCACCGTCTTCGACACCGCGCGCTCGTACGACGGCAACGAGCGGCTGGTCGCGAACGCCCTGCGCGGCGCCAACGGCGTCCGGATCGTCACGAAGGGCGGCATGAGGCGGGAGGGCGGCGCCTGGATCCCCGATGGCCGCGCCAGGACGATTCGTGCCGACTGCCAGGCGAGCCTCGCCGCGCTCGACGGCCTCCCGATCGACCTCTACCTGATCCATGCGCCCGACCCGCGGACACCGTGGAGCACGGCGGTCCGCGCGCTCGCCCGACTCGCCGACGAGGGGCTGGTCCGACACGTCGGCGTCTCGAACGTGAACAGGGGCCGGCTCGACGAGGCGCTCGAGCTCGCGCCGATCGCGGCGGTGGAGGTGGCGCTGAGCGTCTTCGACGACACCGCCGTGCGGGGCGGCGTGCTCGAGCGCTGCGAGGACGCGGGGATCGCGGTGCTCGCGCATTCCCCGCTCGGCGGTCCGCGCCGCGCCGGTCGCCTCGACCGCCGGCCGGACCTCGTCGAGACGGCCGAGGCGCACAGCGTGACCCCGGCCGAGGTCGCCCTCGCCCGGTTGCTCGCTCTGTCCCCGGTCGTCGTCCCGATCCCCGGCGCGCGCCGTCCGGAGGCGGCGCGGTCGGCAGCACGCGCGGCCGCGCTCCACCTCGACGAGCCCGAGCGCGCCAGGCCGGCCACGCCGGCGCGGCGGAAGGCTGCGGGCGAGGTTGTGCTCGTGATGGGCATCCCCGGCGCCGGCAAGACGCGGAGCGCGGAGGACTACGCCGCCGGCGGCTACCTCCGGCTCAACCGCGACGAACGCGGCGGCACCCTCCGCGAGCTCGCCGGAGCGCTCGACGACGAGCTGTCGTCGGGGACGCCGCGCGTAGTCCTCGACAACACGTACCTCTCGCGCGCCTCGCGGAGCTACGTGATCGAAGCGGCGAACCGGCACGGCGTCGCGGTGCGGTGCGTCTGGCTCGACACGCCGCTCGCACAGGCGCAGGTCAACGTCGTGGAACGGCTGCTCGAGCGCTTCGGTCGGCTGCCGACGCCGGAGGAGCTGAAGGCGGCGGCCCGACGCGAGGCCGGAGTCCACGCGCCGACGTCACAGATGCGCGCCGTCCGCGAGCTCGAGCCGCCCTCGACCGACGAAGGGTTCGCGCGCGTCGAGCGCGCGCCGTTCGAGCGCGCGCCGAGGGAAGGACGAGCCGGGGTCTTCGTGGCGGCCTCGGCCCTTTCGGGGTGGCGCGGCGAAGCCGACGGCCCCCGGCTCGTCTTCGAGTGGCGACCAGGCGCGGACACCGACGACGCCGGCATCTGCCCCCACCCGGGCGGCCCGCCGATCTGCTGGTGCCGCCCGCCGCTCCCGGGGCTACCGCTGGCGTTCGCGCGCGAGCACGGCGTCGACCCGGGCCGCTCGGTCCTGGTGGGAACGAGCGCCGCACACCGGACGCTCGCGACGACCCTGGGAGCCCGCTACGTCTCGGTCGGCTGAGGGACGATCCGGATGTACGGCTTCGGCTCCTCCCACTCGCCGAACAGCTCCTTCGCCTCCGCGTTCGAGACGGAGCCGGCGATGATCACGTCCTCGCCGCTCTTCCAGTTCACGGGCGTCGAGACTTTGTGCTTCGCGGTGAGCTGGAGCGAGTCGATCACGCGGAGCACCTCGTCGAAGTTGCGGCCGGTCGTCATCGGGTAGACGAAGATCAGCTTCACGTTCTTGTCCGGTCCGATCACGAAGACGTTGCGGACGGTCTGGTTGTCCATCGGCGTCCGCGCGCCGGCGTCACCGGAAGTGTCGCCCGGCAGCATCCCGTAGAGCTTCGAGATCTCGAAGTCGGCGTCGGCGATGATCGGGTAGTTGGGCGCCTGGCCCTGCGTCTCCTCGATGTCCTTCGCCCAGCCCTCGTGGTCGCTCGTCGTGTCGACGGAGAGGCCGATGATCTTCGTGTTCCGGCGGTCGAACTCGGGCTTGATCGACGCCATGTAGCCGAGCTCCGTCGTGCAGACCGGCGTGAAGTCCTTCGGGTGGGAGAAGAGCACGGCCCACGAATCGCCGATCCAGTCGTGGAAACGGATCTTCCCCTGGGTGGTGTCGGCCTCGAAGTCCGGGGCGGTATCGCCAAGTTTTAGAGCCATCTGTTTCCTCCTCAGGACATGGTGCTTCGGCGCGGCCCCCCGCCGCCGGTCGCGAGGAATCCTAGACCGCGGGTGTCGGAGCCGGGACGGGTGGCAAGAAGACCGGCATGGAGCGGACTCGGGTCCCGCTGGTCGCGCTGGTCGCGTCCGACGCGCTGTCGCTGGCGGGGTCGGTGGTCGCGGCGCTCGCGATTCCATGGTTCGTCCTCACCACCACGGGCAGCCCCGCCAGGACGGGGATCGCGGCCTTCTTCGCGACGGTGCCGCTCGCGCTCAGCGCGCTCCTCTCCGGCGGGCTCGTGGATCGCGTGGGGCCGCGCCGCGCGAGCGTGGTCGCAGACCTCCTGGCCGGCGCCTCGATCGCGGCCATCCCGGCGCTTCACGCGGTCGGGCGGCTCGAGTACTGGCATGTGCTCGTGCTCGCGTTCGCCTCCGGCGCATTCGACGGGCCGGGGCGGGCGGCTCGGCTGGCCTTGCTTCCGGACCTGGCCAGCCGGGCGGACCTGTCGCTGGAGCGCGCAAACGGGATCGCCCGTTTCGCCGAGCACGGCGGCTACGTCCTCGGAGCGCCCGCGGCGGGTGCGTTGATCGCGACGGTCGGCGCTCCGGGCGCGCTCTGGATCGACTCGCTCTCGTTCGCAGTCTCGGCCCTGACGATCTTCCTCGCCGTTGCCCCGACGGCGGCGGCGGGCCGAAGCGGCGCCGGTTACCTCCGCGAGCTGGCTACAGGGCTCGGCTTCATCGCGCGTGACCCGGTCCTTCGGACCCTGCTGACGATGGCGTCGCTCGGCAGCTTCTGCATAGCGCCGCTCTCCACGGTCCTGCTCCCCGTGTACGCGCGCGAGAGGCTCGACGGCGCGGCGGATTACGCGGCGCTGATCGCGGCGTACGGCGCGGGAGGACTGGCGGGCGCGGCACTGTTCAGCCTCGTCGGCATGCGCGTCTCACGACGCGTCGTCTACGTCGGCACGTGGGGAGTCGCCCTCGTCGCGTCCGTCGCGCTCTTGTTCCTGCCGCCGCTCGCGCTCGCGGTGGCCACGCTCGTCGTGCTCGGCGCGGCCGCCGGCGCGATCAGCCCGCTCGAGCAAACCGTCTGGCAGGAGCGAACGCCGAAGGAGCTACGCGGCCGCGCGTTTGCCGCCTCGGCCGCCATTCCTCTCCTCACCGACGCACTGGCGTTCGTCGTCGCAGGAGCGATCGTCGCAGTCTTCGGCCTCCGTGCCGGCCTCGCCGTTCACGCCGTCGGCGACGCGTTCCTGTTCGTGGCCGCCGTGACGTTGCCGGCGATCAAGAAGCTCGACTCGCCGCGGGCGCCGACCCCTGCTCGCCGACCGCCGCGCCTTGCCGCGGAAGCGCCACGGCACTGACGCCGTCGGCCCGCTCGGGCTAGACGTACTTCCCCATGCCGCCCGCGACGTCGATCGACGCGCCGGTGATGTAGCTCGCCCGCTCGCCGAGGAGGAACGCGACGAGTCCCGAAACTTCGTCGGGCCTGCCGAAGCGTCCAAGGGGGACTTCCCGCTGGGCGAAGCGGTCGAAGAACTCCTCGCGTGGCAACTCGGGTGCCCGCCGGTGATGGATGTTCTCCCACTGCGGCGTGGTCACGAAGCCGATGTTGACGCCGTTGACGAGGATGTTGTCCGTCGCCACCTCGAGCGCGAGCGTCTTCGTGAACGAGTTGCCGGCCGCGCGGTTGA
>DATFQE010000070.1:0-10161 GCA_035264445.1 Gaiellaceae bacterium
GCCGGCCGACGCGGACGCGCGCGGCCGACAGATGCGCGTACCAGGTCCGCACGCCGCGGCCGTGGTCGATCACGACGACGGTCCCCCAGCCGCCGCGGAGCAGCCCCGCGTGCGTCACGCGACCCGCGGCCGCGGCGAACACCGACGCACCCTTCGCAAGTGGGTAGTCAAGGCCGCTGTGGAAACGGTTCCCGCGCGGCCCGAAGCCGTCCGTCGGAGCAAGCGCGCACGGCGCAGCGACCCTGATCGGAGAGCGCGGCAGCGGCGCTCGCAGCGCCGTGAACGTCGCGGGGCCGGCTTGCCCGTCCGCGCCGAGGCCGGCCCGGCGCTGAAACCGCCGCAGCGCCGCGTCGGTGCCGGCACCGAAGCTGCCGTCGAGCCTTCCCGACGGGAAGCCGTGCCAGGCGAGCAGGAACTGGAGCGACGCCACATCCCAGCCCGACGTACCCGTCCGCAGGATCCTCCGCCCGAGCGGTGCGCGCCCGAGCGCCTCCCGCGTCCGCCGGCCGAGGAGGCCGTCGGCGGCAAGGCCGCGCCGCGCCTGGAAGCGGCGAACGGCGGTGACTGTTCCCGGACCGAGTGCACCGTCGACGGGCCCGACGTAGAGACCCCGGGCCTTCAGGGTGACCTGGAGTGCGGCGACGTCGGCGACGCCAACGCCATGCGCTGCCACCGGGAACGCCCACGCCGAGACGAACACTGCCGCAAGACTGATCCATCGCCGCATTCGCCTCCCCCGATCCGTCGCTCGCACGCGGGACCCGAACGACTCAAGTCAGAGGATGCGCCGAAACGAGAGTCGAAGCAAGCCGGCGGCTATGCGAGCCAGGGCGAGAGGAAGCGCTGAATGTCCCGGCAGCCGCGGGGCGCCTCGAGCCGAGCGCGGACCCGGTTCCCCTCGACCACGTAGAGCGTCGGCACGGTCTCGAGATGAAAGCGCTCGGCAAGGTCGGGACGCTTTTCGCGCTCGACGCGGTAGACCTGGAAGGTCTCGTGATTCCTGCGCTGCTGGAGAACCTGCGCAAGGAACCCGTCGACCCGGCGGCAGCGCCCGGACTCGTTCGAATAGAAGAAGACCAGCCGCGGCTTTGCGACCGATAGCGCGGCGACGCTCATCGCACGGCCACCTCGCGGCGCTCGACGACGACGTAGTGGCCGTTCGCCTCGATCACCTGCTCGACGTCGGGCAGCTCATGACCCTTCAGGACAACGAAGTGGGCCGGATGCGAGCGGATCCGCGAGTAATCGTCCGTCTCCACGAGAAGTTGAGAGGTACAGGTGACGTTTCCGCATTCGCACACGAAGGCGAGGCTCAAGCCGTCGTCGGCCGGATGCGAGCCGAACTCCTCCGTCAGCGAGTAGATGCGCTCGTTGACGTCGCGAAACAGCGCGTGGTTTCGCGCTACGCGGTGGTCTCGGGACATGTTCACCGGGCTGCGACCTTCGGGAGCGGATAGCGGGCGATCGACTCGAGCGCGTCGCGGAGGGTCGGATGGCAGCGCAGGACGCGCTCCAGCCCCGTGATCTCGATGATCCGGATGATCCGCCGGTCGTCGCAGACGATCGCGAAGACGCCCCCCACCGCGTCGACGCGCTTCGACATCTCGACCAGCAGCCCCAATGCCACCGAGTCGAGGAAGGGAACGCCGACGAGGTCGACGACGAGCTCCCGCCCGCCCTCGCCGACGATCCGGTCGAGCTCTTCGCGCAAGGCCGGCACGGTCGCGACGTCGAGCTCACCGGTAACCGTCACCACATGGGCGTCTCGACCCAGATATGCGGACGTCAGCGTGAAATCGTCGGGCACGCAGTCAACGTACCCGGGTACTTCCCAGTGCTGTCTAAGCGGTCTCTGTAGAAGTACTCACACAGACTTACACGGGGACGAGCCTGTAGCCGATCCCGCGGACGGTCAGGATCCGTTGCGGCTCGTCGGGCGCCTCCTCGAGCTTACGCCTGAGGTTGGAGATGTGGATGTCGCACGCGCGCTCGTCGCCGACGTACGAGCTCTCCCAGAGGTGCTGCATGATCTCGCGCCGGCTGTACGCGCGCTCGGGCTCCTCGGCGAGCAACGCCAGCAGCCGGAACTCCGAGGGCGTCAGCTGCACTTCGCCGCCTGCCAGCGAGACCTTGTGCCTCGTCAGGTCGAGCGTGAGCGATCCCACCCGCTTGAAGGCATAGCCTCGCCCGGCCCGATCGAGGTCCCGGCGCCGGAGCAGGGCCCGCACGCGGCTGACGAGCTCGGCGATCGAGAACGGCTTCGTGACGTAGTCGTCGGCGCCGATCTCGAGACCGAGGACGCGGTCGACCTCGGCATCCTTCGCCGTCAGCATCACGATCGGGACGTCGCTTTCGGCGCGCAGCCGCCGACAGACTTCGGTGCCCGAGAGCCTCGGCAGCATGAGGTCGAGCACGACCAGGTCGAACGTCCCGTCGAGCGCGGCCGACAGCGCCGCCTCGCCGTCCGCACGGCTCGCGACCTCGTAGCCCTCGCCCTCGAGCGCGTACGCAACCGCGTCGACGATCGCCGGCTCGTCATCGACGACGAGGATGCGCTCGCTCACGGCCGCCTCACCATCGCCGCCGGCAACGTGACGACGATGCGGGTCCCTGCGTCGCTCGACTCGATGTCGAGCTCGCCGTGGAGTGCGCGCACGGCCTCGCCTGCGATTGCGAGCCCGAGGCCGAAGCCCTCGCCCTGCACGGCCGGATCGCGATAGAACCGCTCGAAGTTCCCGTTCGTCGGCAGGTCTGCGCCGGGCCCGGTATCGCTGACGATGATGCGCACGTGCTGTCCCGCGCGCTCGGCACAGAGGACGATATCGCCCTCGAGGGTGTACTTCGCCGCATTCTCTGCGAAGTTCCCGATCGCCTGCTCGAGCAGGTCGCGGTTGGCGAGCGCGGCAAGCGTGAACGGACAGTCGAGCGCGAGCTTGACTCCCGCAGCCGGCCGCAGCCCGCGGCTCACAGCAGCAAGCAAGGGGCGAAGCGGGACGACCTCGACAGCAGGCAGCTCGGCCAGGGCCTGCGCGCGAGCCAGCAGCAGGAGGGCCCGGGTCAGGCGAACCAGGCGCTCGCACTGGCGGTCGAGATGGGCGAGGAAGCGGTCGCGTGCGACGGGGTCCTCCTTCGCTCCGCCCTGCAGAACCTCGATCGCGCTTGCGATCGCCGACACGGGCGTCCGAAGCTGGTGAGCCGCGTTCGCCACGAAGTCCCGTTCGGCGCGCTGGCGGCGCTCGTGGGTCGTCACGTCCGCGATGACGAGCAAGGCGTCGCCGGAAGCGTCGGGCGGCAGGGCGAGCACGTCGTGCACACGTTGCCCGTCGTCGAGCGTCGCTCGGGCCTCGACCGGCTCGGCGCGGTGCTCGAACATGCGGGCTGCAATGGTGCAGAGCGAGGGCTCCGGCCACGGATCGACGAGGGTGCTCTCGACCAGCGTCCCCTCATGCCCCAGCAGGTCGGCCGCGGCGGAGTTCGCATACGTGACCCGCAACGACGAGTTCACGGAGACGACGGCGTAGTGGAGGCGATCCAGCAACGCCGACAGACGGGTCCGCTGCAACGTGTGCGCCGACGCAAGCTCGGCGCGCTCCGCCGTTTGCGCCGCCGAAGCCGACGCCGGCGGCGGCTCGGCGAGCGACCAGCGGATCACCTTGTCCGCGCCGACGCCCGGTCCGACGGCCTGGACGAGTAGACGCGTCCGCCCGCCGTCGACCCGTATGAACGGGACCTCGTCCTGCCAACGGACGCCCTGCGCCGCCTCCCTCACCAGCGCGCGGAACGGCGCACGGCGTTCGGGGCCGACGAGCGCGGCGAGAGGCTTCCCTCGCAGGAACCGGGCCTCACGTCCCAAGAGCTCGGCGGCCATCCGGTTGAGCTCGCGCACGACGCCGTCGGAATCGCTGACCAGGTAGCCGACCGGGGCGAGATCGAACAGCGAGGCGTAGCGCTCCCGCTCGGCGTCGAGAAGATCGCGGGTCGCACGCAGCTCCTCGTTCTGAACACGCAGCTCCTCCTCGATGATCCGGAGCTCCTCGACCGTGGAGTCGAGCTCGCCGACGAGCGCCTGGTCGTTGGCCGGCTCCAGGTCCCCGGAGCGTGCTTCGAGCGGACCCGAGCGCCGCTGGGCTGCGGAGCTCATCGGGCTTCCATCAGCAGGATCGCACCTGCCGGCGCGCCGGTCGGTGACAGCAGCGGCGTGGCCATCACGCTGCACGTAATCGACTTTCCGCGTCGGTTGACGGCCGCGACCTCGACTTCGCTGCGCTCGCCTGCGAGCGCCGTGCGGAGCGGCTTGTGCAACTCCTCCAGCGGGAGGCCGATATCCAGGTTCATCAGGTGCTGCCCCTGCGCCTCCTCCGGCTGGACGCCCCACAGATCTGCGGCCGCCTCGTTCCACACGTCGACGGTGAAGTCGGCGTCGATGACGACGATCCCCGAGCCGAGGCTCGTCACGATCCCGGTCAGCAGCGCGTTCGTCTCGTTCAGTTCGTCCGTGCGCATTCGGATCTCGTCGTTGATCGTCTCGAGCTCCTCGTTCGTGGACTGCATCTCCTCGTTCATCGTCTCGAGCTCTTCGTTCGTCGACTGCAGCTCTTCGTTGGTCGTCTCGAGCTCTTCGTTCGTCGACTGCAGCTCCTCGTTGGTCGTCTCGAGCTCCTCGACCGCCGACTGCAGCTCCTCGTACGCGGCCTCCATCTCCTTCCGCGCCTGCTCGGTCTCCTCCTTGAGCTTGTGGTACCGGGTGACATCCTGAAAGCTCACCGTTGTGCCGAGCTCGTTGCCGTCGCCGGCGACGAGCGGAGTCACGTTGACGTCCAGATAGCGCAGCTCGCCGTCGGCCATCCACTCGACCTCCCGGACCGTCACCGGGCGGCGCTCCAAATGCACTTCGTCGAGGCGCGAGCGAAGGTCGAGCGGGCGGTACGACACCTCGAGCTCGTGGAACGGCTTGCCCAGATCGGCCTGCGTGAGACCGAACGCGAGACGCGCCTGGACGTTCGCCCGCGCGAGATTGCCTCGTGAGTCGAGGATGATTTGGGGAACGGGCGCCTGGTGGAGGCCGGCGTCGCCGAACTCGCCGTCGAGGACGAAAGGAAGAGCGTTCCGCCCGTCGCTCCACAGCTCGCGAACGTGATTTCGTGACCTCGAGCCAGGCGCGCGGGCGAAGACGCGCCGTTTCAAGTCGATCGGGATGAACAGCTTCGAGCGCGTGACGAGCGCCTCCGACTTGCCGAGGAACAGGTAGCCCTCGTCGTTCAGGGCGAAATGGAAGTTCGCGATGATCCGGTTCTGAGTGGCGGCGTCGAAGTACATGAGCGTGTTGCGGCACACGAGCAGGTCGACGCGCGAAATCGGCGGGTCCTGGATCACGTCGTGCCGGCCGAAGATCACGGCCCGGCGCAGCTGCTTGCGAACCGCGTACCGGCCGTCGTAGTGCTCGAAGTAGCGGTCCCGAAGCTCGTCGGGGACCTCCGCGAGCGATTTCGCGGGATACGTCGCGTGACGACCGTACGCAAGCGCCTGCTCGTCGACGTCGGTCGCGTAGATCTTGACGCGCTCTCGAAAGGCGCTCTCGCCCAACGCCTCGAGCAGAACGACGCCGGTCGTGTATGCCTCCTCGCCGGTCGCGCAGCCGGCCGACCAGACCCGGATGTCGGCCTCGTCGGCCTTGCCGTCGATGACCCGCGGCACGATCTCTTTCGCGAGGTACTCCCACGCGGGCGGATCACGGAAGAACGCGGTGACGTTGATCAGGATCGTGTCGAAGAGCTCGGCGAACTCGTCCGGGTCGTCCTCGAGGCGCCGCCGGTAGTCCGCGTGGTCGCGTACGCCGACCGTCTGCATCCGGCGCTCGAAGCGCCGCAGCAGGCTCGGACGCTTGTACCCCGTGAAGTCGAACCCCCGGTTCTCCTTCACGAAGAGCAGAAGGTCTTCGAACTCCTGGCTTGTCTCGGTCGTCATGCGCCCCTTGCCGACGGTTTCCCGTCCACGTTAGCGCGCGTCCGAAGCAGCCTGCTCGACGTCGACCGTGAGCTCGGGGAGCGCCTCGAGGTGCCCGATCACGCTTCGAATCCGGTTTGCGTCCGCCTCCGCTCGCCGCGCCTGATCCTCGAGCCGCCTGGTCGAGTGCGCGGCCGCTCGCATACGGCGTGCGACCCGGCGTGCCATCGTCGCGCGCTCCTGTAGAGCCCTGACCGCCGTCCACAGCGACCGCTCGAGGTCGCCGGCCTGCTGGGTCAGGACGCTTGCCGCCGAGAACGAGTGCCCGACGTGGCAGCGGAAGCGAACGAGCCCGCCTTCGGTTACGTCCCACAGCGCGCCGCCGCACTCCGGGCAGGTCAGCGCCGTGGGAGGCCCGAGCTCGTTGGTCGCCTCCTCGATCGAGTCGTACTCCGTGTGCGTGTCCTCCATCGACTCCTCCCGTAGTACCGGTCCGGCACCGCGCGCAACCTCGGAGATCAGTTCGCCGATCTCCGCGATCCGCAGACAGTGCTGTGGATCCGCGTGGGAGCGCGCGTTCGCAGGCATGTCCGGGTAGATGGCCTCTTCCGGGTCCTGCACGACTGCGAGGCCGCCCCTCGCCTTGATCGTGCGCAGCCCAGCGCTGCCATCGTCGAGCGTGCCCGACAGTACGACCCCCATCACGCGCGGCCCGTACACCGCCGCCGCCGAGCGGAACAGCGTGTCGACGGCGGGGCGGTGGCCGTTCTCGCGCGGCCCACGGACGACGCGTACCGTCTCCGCCTCGAGCAGCATGTGGAAGTCGGGCGGCGCGACGTAGATACGGCCCGCCACCACCGGCTCGCGATCGGACGCATGCTTCGCGGGCAATCGCCCTGCGCGGTCGAGGATGTCGGGCAGGACACTGGTGTCCGTCGGCGGGATGTGCAGGACCACGAACACCGCCGCGGGCAGCTCGCGAGGCAGCGTCTCGGCAAGCTTTCGAAGCGCCTCGACACCTCCGGCCGAAGCACCGACCACGACGATGTCCCGCCCCGCGACCTCGTGCGGAACGGACAGTCGAGCTTCAGCCGGTTCTGCGCCCGTGAGAACCGCCTCTCTGCGATTTTGTGGGCCAATCGATGATAACTCCCGCAGCCTTCCCTTCCAGCTCCGCGGCTAACTCCTGGTGGCGCGACGGGGTCCTCTACCAGGTCTACGTCCGCTCCTTCGCGGACTCGAACGGCGACGGCGTGGGCGACCTCCCCGGGCTGACCGGGCGGCTGGATCACCTCGCATGGCTCGGGGTCGAGGGAATCTGGCTGAGCCCCACGATGCCCTCCCCGAACGCCGATTGGGGCTACGACGTCGCCGACTACACGGACGTCGATCCCGAGCTGGGGACGCTCGCCGACCTCGACCGGCTGATCGCCGACGCCGGGCGGCGGGGGATCCGCGTGCTGCTCGACCTCGTCCCGAACCACACGTCGGACCGACACCCCTGGTTTCTCGACGCGCGGGCGGCGCGCAGCGCCGAGCGGCGCGATTGGTACGTGTGGGCCGACCCCGGCGCCGCCGGCGGACCGCCGAACGACTGGCCGAGCGTCTTCGACGGGCCTGCATGGACGCTCGACGGGCCCACGGGTCAGTACTACCTGCACCAGTTCCTCCCCGAGCAGCCCGACCTGAACTGGTGGAACGACGACGTCCGCGACGCGTTCGACGCGATCCTCCGGTTCTGGTTCGAGCGGGGAGTCGCGGGCTTCCGGATCGACGTCGCCCACTCGATCGTGAAGGACCCCGAGCTGCGATCGCTCGACACGCACCCCGGCGTGCACGACGTGCTGCGCCGCTGGCGGACGCTCGCGGACGCGGAGAAGCCGCGACGGATCCTGCTGGGGGAGACGCACGTCCGCGAGGTCGAGCGTATGGCCGCCTTCTACGGGACGGGCGAAGACGAGCTGCACCTGGCGTTCAACTTCCCGTTCGTCTATGCCGACTTCGACGCGCGACTGGCCGACGTGGTCGCTGAGACCGAGGCGCTCCTGCCGCAGACCGCGTGGCCGGTGTGGACGGGATCGAACCACGACGCGGGCCGCTTTCCCAGCAGGTGGTGCGACGGCGACGAGACGCGGATCCGCCTCGCGCTGACGGCGCTCCTCACGCTCCGCGGTACGCCGGTCCTCTACTACGGCGACGAGATCGGCATGCCCGAGGCGGAGCTGCGGCCGCAAGACCTTCGCGACCCCGTGGGCCTGAGACGCTGGCCCGACGACCCCGGGCGCGACCCGATGCGGACGCCGATGCAGTGGTCGGGCGCCGGCGGCGCCGGGTTCACCGAGCCCGCGGCCGTTCCCTGGCTGCCGCTCGGCGACCACCGTGTGTGCAACGTCGAGGATCAACGGGACGATCCCGCGTCCGTGCTCTCCTTCACGCGTGAACTGATCGGTCTTCGCCGCCGGTCGGCCGATCTGCGATCCGGCGCCTACGAGCGGCTCAACGCGCCGCCGGGGGTCTGGGCCTGGCGCAGGGGCGGCTCCGTCATCGTCGCGCTCAACCTGTCCGACCAGGAGGCGCGCGTTCAGGGAGTCGAGGGGACCGTCGCCGCGTCGACGTCACCGGAAGGACGGGGACACGCCGTCTCCGGCGCTCTCACGCTCGGCGCCTGGGAAGGTGTCGTCGTCGAGAACGCGAGCCCGTGACGCTGTCTGAAGCGGTCGAAGTCGCGGCTGTCGAACAGCGCGATCGTGACTCCGTAGCGCTTCCGGAGCTTTTCGATCTTCCGCCGCTTCCGGCGGAGCAATGCGACCCGCTGCACGGTGCACTCGACGTACACGTCCTGGTCGGGGAGATAGAAATCGGGCGTGATCGCCTCCGTCGCGTTCCCATTCGCATCTTGCTCGAGCACGAACGTCGTCGGCTCGTAGAGCCACGGAATCCCATCCGCGGTGAGCGCCTCCGCGAACTGTCGTTCGATCGGATGCGCAAACGGAACCGTATTGACGTTGTCCACAGGGGATGTGGATATCCTCGCCGGCGCCGGTCAAACCAGCCGGCAAGCGCAACGGTTTCGGACGCTTCGGCGTTCTAGGACCTAAAATAGCTGGCGACCCTCACGGGAGGCATGAGACCATGGCTGTGTATGAAGTGGTCTTGCGCTTTCAGGACCGCGAAGAAATCCGCGTCACCGACCAGCCGTTACAGGTCGGCAACACCTTTCAGATCGGCGGCCGGCGTTGGGTCGTCGAAGGCGTGGAGGCGCGGGGTGGACGCGCCGTCCGCTGCGTCTGCGTCGCGCTACGTGAGCGTCGGTCCGCGGTGAACGGAGGCGAAACGATGCTCCGCCAGCGCTTCGCGGCCGCCGAGCCCGAATGACCCCGCACGGCGAGCGGGGCGGCGACGTCGGCCGCCCCGCTCGCGCTCGCGGCGGCTGCGTTCCTAGACCGGCACCCCGGCGTCGGTGAGCGACAGCTCGGCGAAGCGATCCCAGTGCGCCTCGAGGCGCTTCGCCATCACTTCCTCCTCTTCCCGATTCTGCCGCGCGACCTGCGCCGTCTCCTCGTCTCCGGCTCGCATGGCGATCCGCTCCAGCAGCTGGTAGCTCGCGATCTCGAGGTGCTCGGTCGCGTACCCGTCCCGCGCGTTGCGCGCTGCCTTCTCGCTGCGTGCGACGTCCACGACGCTCTTCATGAGCGCACCCAGCACGCCGCCTGCCTCGCGGACGAGCGACGGTTGCGAGCCGCGGGCCTCGAGCCGCTCGCGGAGGCGTTCGCTATGACGCTCCGTCTCGAGCTTGTGCTCGCGCAGCTCCCCCTTGATCTGGTCGTCGTCGGTCGTCTGGATCATCGAGTCGAGCATGCGGAGCACGTTCTGCTCCATCGCGATCGCCTCGTCGATGTGCTTCGTGAGCTGATCGGTCAGCTCGCCCATACGGTCTCCTCTCGGCGGTTTGCCAGCCGTCACTACCCGCCGCCGGCAGCGTCAATCATGAGCGGTTCCCCGCACATGGACCGGGCCTTGGCGAGATAGTGACCACGTGCACAACTCGGAAACCGCCAGGGACCGCGCCGCCCGAAACGAGGCCCTCTTCGGCCTGGTGAACGAGCGCGTCAAGGACGTCGGCGACGCCTTCTCGGCCGTCGATCCCAGTCCGATCGACTTCGTGTGCGAATGCGGCCGCCGGGACTGCACGGCAGAGATCCCAACCGACCCGCGCTC
>DATFQE010000071.1:0-4546 GCA_035264445.1 Gaiellaceae bacterium
CAACGCGCGCGCGCCGTGGACCTGGATCGCCACGTCGACCGCCTTCTGCGCCACTTCGGTCGCGAAGAGCTTCGCCATGGCCGACGCCTTGCGGACCGGCCGCACCCCGGCGTCGTACTGCTCGGCTGCGTCCCGGACGAGCAGACGCGCCGCCTGGACGTTGGTCGCCACCTCGGCCAGCTGGTGGGAGACGGCCTGGAGGTGCGAGAGCGGCTTGCCGAATGCCTCACGCTCGGCCGCATGGGCCACGGCCGCATCGAGCGCTGCCTGCGCCATGCCGACGGCGAAGGCACCGACGCTCGGGCGGAAGAGGTCGAGCGTCTCCATCGCGACCGTGAAGCCGCCCCCCGGCTCGCCGATCACCTGGTCGCGGTCGGCGCGGACGCCGTCGAAGTCGAGCCGGCCCACTGCGTGCGGCGCGATCAGCTCGATCGGCTCGCCGGTGAGGCCGTCGCTGTCGCGCGGGACGACGAAGCCGGTGACGCCGCGCGGCCCCGGCTCGCCCGTCCGGGCGAAGACGGCGTAGACGTCGGCGTCCGGCGCGTTCGAGATCCACATCTTCGTGCCGGTGAGGCGGTAGCCCGAGCCGTCCTGCTCTGCTCGGAGCGCGAGCGCTGCGGCGTCCGAGCCGGCATCCGGTTCGGAGAGCGCGAACGCGGCGACCGCTTCGCCTGACGCGAGCCGCGGCATCCACTCGTCGCGTCGCGAGGAGCGCAGGATCGGATGGCCGCCCAGGCCCTGTAGGGCGAGCGCGGTCTCGGCCTCGGTGCAGCCGTGGGCGAGCCCTTCGCGGAGCGCGCAGAGCTCCGTTGCCGACCCGAGCAACGCGAGCTCGAGCAGGCCTTCCTCGCCGAGCGCCGTCATGAGCGGCCGGTTCACGCGGCCGGGAGTGCCCGCGGCCGCGAGCGGCGCGAACGTCTCGTGGCCGAGCCGCCTCGTTCGCTCGAGCAGCTGCTCAGGCATCTGGCACGACGGCGACGCCCATCAGTTCGACCTTCGCGTCGGGCTCGACCAACGCGGCCACGCCGACGAGCGCCATGGCCGGATAGCGCCGGCCGAAGTGACGCCGCCAGACGGCCCCGAGGTCGGAGAGCGACGCGCGGTACTCGTCCATGTCGGTTACGTAGACGACCAGCGAAGCGAGGTGGTCGGGCTCGCCGCCTGCGGCGCGAAGCGCTGTGACGAGCCGCCCGGCCGCGGAGTCGAACTGCTCGACCAGCGACCTTCCCTCGCCGACCTGGCCGGCGAGGTAGACGGCGCCGCCCGCTACGACGGCGTGCGAGAACCCGACGGGGTCGGGGAGGTCCGGCGGGTTGACGATCACCGGCCGCTCCAGGCGGGGCTGCGACCCTCCGACCAGGCCGCGTAGAACTCGCCGAAGTCGTCGCTCTTCATCAGCAGCGCCTGGGCGAGCGCCTCCATCTCGATCGCGCCGCCGAGGTCGAGGTCGAGCTCGCGTGTGAGCAACAGCTTCGTTGTCGCGTATGCGAGCGCTGGGCCGTCCGCGAGCGTCCGGGCGAGGTTTTGGGCCGCGGCGGGCAGGTCGTCGGCAATGCGGCTCGCGAGGCCGAGCTCCACGGCTCGCTCCGCGCTCACCTCGTCGCCGAGCAGGAGCAGCTCGGTCGCCCGACCGAGGCCGACGAGGCGGGGGAGGAGGTACGCGGCGCCCATGTCCGCGCCGGCGAGGCCGACCCGGGTGAAGAGGAACGAGAACTTCGCCGTCGGCGCCAGCAGGCGGAAGTCCGCCGCGAGCGCGAGCACCGCGCCGGCTCCCGCGGCGACGCCGTTCACCGCGGCGACGACAGGCATCGGCGAGTCGCGCATCGACTTCACGACGGCGCCGCTCATGCGCGTGAACGCGAGCAGCTCCCCGGCGGGCAGCTTCTGCAGCTCGCCGATGATCTCGTCGACGTCGCCGCCCGAGCAGAAGCCGCGGCCTTCCCCGGTCAGGACGAGGACCCGCGCGTCGCCGCGATGGGGCAGCTCCGAGAGCAGGTCGCGCAGGTCGGCATAGACGTCGAACGTGAGTGCGTTGAGCTTGTCCGGCCGTGAAAACGTGACGGTTGCGACGCCGTCGCCGAGCGCGAAGTCGAAGTGCTTCCACTCCTCGGTGAAGGCGGCCGAGCCCCGGAACGGGCTCACGTCGGCACCGTGCTCCGTCGAGCGTGTCGGGCGGTCATCGCAGACGGCCGCACGGGCAAAGCCCGCACGGCCTGAAGGAGAGATCGCAAGCGACGTCTCAGTGCTGGATCCCGCCGCCGTCGAGCACGATCGTCTGCCCGTTGATCGCCGCCGCCTCCGGCGACGCCAGGAACGCGACCGCGGACGCCACTTCCTCGGCGTCGAGCGCGCGGCCGAGCGGCATCTGGGCGACGAGCGCCGCCTCGGCTTGCTCCGCGTCGCGGTCGGTCGTCGCGACGATGCGCTCCACGGCTCGGCGCATCATGTCCGTCCGCACCCAGCCCGGGCAGACGGCGTTCGACGTCACGCCCGTCCCGGCCGTCTCTGCCGCGACGGCGCGCATCAGCCCGACGACGGCGTGCTTGCCGGCCGTGTAGGCCGCCGTGTAGCGGGCGCCCCTCAGGCCGGCGGTCGACGCGACGGTCACGATGCGCCCATCCCCGCGCTCGATCATGCCGCCGAGGACGGCGCGCGTGCAGAGGAACGCGCCGGTCGCGTTGACCTCTAGATGCCGCCGCCAGGCGTCGAGCGTGGTCTTCGCGAGCGGCGCCCCCTCCGCGAGCCCGGCGTTGTTGACGAGCACGTCGACCGTCCCGACGCGGTCGAACAGGGCGTCGACCTGCTGCTCGTCGGTGACGTCGCAGGTGGCGCGCCCGACGCCGACGACGTTGTCGCCGGCGGCCTGGAAGCGCTCCACGATCGCCTTGCCGATGCCCTTCGTGCCGCCGGTGACGACCACCGTCCTCACGCGCGTAGCGCCTTCCGGTCGATCTTGCCCGAGGGCGTCTTGGGAAGCTCGGAGACGATCTCGACCACGCGCGGGACCTTGTGCGGCGAGAGCCGTCCGCGCACGAAGTCCTGCAGCGCCCCGCCGTCGGCGGCGCGGCGCAGCACGACGTAGGCGCACGCATGGGTCAGCCCGTTGTCCTCGCGGCCGATCACAGCGCACTCGATCACGTCCGGATGAGCGAGCAGGCAGTCCTCGACCTCGGCGGGGGCGACCCAGATTCCGCCGACCTTGATCAGGTCGTCGGCGCGGCCGCGGTACCAGAAGTAGCCGTCCTCGTCGCGCTCGAAGAGATCACCCGTGCGAACGGTGTCGCCGCTGAAGGTCGCCTTCGTCTTCTGGTGCTCGTTCCAGTAGAGGAGCGCCGCCGTGTCGCCCTCGATCGAGAGCTCGCCGTTGTCGTCGAGGCGGGCCTCGTAGCCGGGCACCAGCTCGCCGGTGCTCCCCGGCCGGACGCGCCCGGGCCGGTTCGAGATGTAGATGTGGTAGGCCTCGGAGGAGCCGATCCCGTCGAGCACCTCGACGCCGAACGTCGTCCGCCAGCGCTCGTGCAGCTCGCGCGGGAGCGCCTCGCCCGCCGACGTGCACAGGCGCAGGCAGGAGAGGTCGTGCTGAGGGTCGCCCACCATCTGGGCCATCATCGTCGGAACGTTGACGAGGATCGTCGGGCGGTGCTCGGCGATCAGGTCGAAGATCCGTTCCGGCGTGGTGCGCTCCGGGAAGACGATCCCGGCCGCTCCCACGCCGAACGGGAACAGCGCCGCCAGGTCGCGCGCATAGCCGAAGAAGAGCTTGGGCACGGCGAGGACGAGGTCGTCCGGTTGCAGGTCGAGGACTCCGCGCGCGTACCACTCGAAGCTGAGCAAGGCGCTGTGCGTCGGGTGGACCGCGGCCTTCGGCTGCCCCGTGCTGCCGGTCGTGAACTTCCAGATCGCGACGTCGTCCTTCGTGGTGGGCGCCGGCTCCAGCTCGTCGGGGACCGCGGCGGCGCGCTCTTCGAAGTCCTCGCCCACGACGAGGACGTGCCTGACGTACGGGCTCGTAGCGGCCGCCTCGCGCACCCGCTCGGCCGTGGTGGTGTCCGCGACGACGACGCCGGCGCGCGTGTAGTCGAGGTAGTACGCGTAGTCCTTGGTCTGGAGGAACGTGTACGCCTCCGCCGTGACCGCGCCGACCTTCTGGGCGCCGTACCAGAGCGCCACGAACTCGACCGAGTCGCCGAGGATCAGCAGGACGCGCTCCTCGGCGCGGACGCCGAGCTCCCGCAGGACGTTGCCGCTCCTGTTCGTCAGGCGGGCGAGCTCGTCGTAGCTGGTCCGGCCCGTCGGCCCGATCAGCGCGGTTCGGTCGCCGCGGCCCTCCTCCACGTTGCGGTCGACGAACCAGCCGGCAAGGTTGAGCTGCCGCGGGATGTCGTCGTAGGTCAAGATCGGGCGACCTCCGGGTCCAACAGTTCGTTACCGGCCTCGGAGCGCTCGACGTCGAGCGGTGACGGCGGAAGATCGAGGACGACGAGATCGGCTCGGCCGGCGCCGACGATCGTGTTCGCCTCGTCGGCAGTCGTCAGGTGGCCGCCGA
>DATFQE010000072.1:0-4455 GCA_035264445.1 Gaiellaceae bacterium
TCCCTCGATCAGGCCGCGCTACTTGACCGAGCCGGCGAGCAGACCCTGCACGAAGAAGCGCTGGAGGCTGAAGAACACGATCAGCGGCACGGCCATCAGCACGAAGGAGCCGGCTGAGAGGAGGTGCCACTCGACGCCGTAGGTCGACTGCACCTGGCTGATCCGGACGGTCATCGGCAGCAGATCGGGCTCCTGGACGAACACCAGCGACATCAGCAGGTCGTTCCAGACCCAGAGGAACTGGAAGATCGCAAATGACGCGAGCGCCGGCACGGACAGTGGCAGCACGACGCGCAAGAAGATCCGGAAGTTCGACGCGCCGTCGACGCGTGCGGCCTCGATCAGGTCGCGCGGCAACGTGATGAAGAAGTTCCTCAAGAGGAAGATGCAGAACGGCAGCGCGAAGGCGCAGTGCGCAAGCCAGATGGCGCCGAACGACCCGGTGAGGAAGGTCCGGTCGCCGACGAGGTTCTCGCCGAGCGACTGGAACAGCTTCAGCATCGGCACGAGCGACATCTGGATCGGGACGACCATCAGCGCCACGATCGCGAGGAAGATCGTGTCCCGGAACGGGAAGTTGATCCACGAGAAGGCGAACGCGGCCAGCGCGCCGATGAAGAGCGGCAGGAGCGTGGCCGGGATGCTGATGAAGAGGCTGTTGACGAAGCTCGAGCCCATGTCGGCGCCGCTCAGCACCTGGTCATAGTTGTCGATGGTGAAGTTGGCCGTAGAGAGCGTCTCCCACCACCCCGACGATGCGATGTCCGGCCGCGGCCGGAACGACGTGATCAGGAGGCCGACCGAGGGTACGAGCCAGACGACCGCGACGATGATCAGCACGATGTGCACGGGCGACCGTGTGAGGAACTCGACGATGCGGGCCGACAGCGTGGCCGGCTTCGGGCGGACAAGCTCGGCGGCCTGGGTGGTCATCCCTGGATCGCCTGGCTCCGGAAGCGTTTGATGTTGAAGGCCATGATCGGGATGATCAGGAGCAGCATCACGACCGCGATCGCCGAGCCGTAGCCGCCCTTCCCGCCCTGGAAGGTCTGGTCGTACATCATGTACGCGATCACCTGGCTTTTCCCGTTCGGGCCGCCCGCGGTCATGATGTAGATGATGTCGAAGAGCTTGATCACGTTGATCATCAGCCAGACGGTGACCACGGAGATCGGGAGCGCGAGCAGCGGCAGCTGAATCCGGCGGAAGATCGCCCACTCGTTGGCGCCGTCGGTGCGCGCGGCCTCGATGATCTCCTGGGAGATCCCTTTCAGCGCGGCCGAGAGCACGACCATCGCGAAGCCGGCCGACGCCCACACGTAGGCGAGGATGATCGAGTAGTTGACGGTGTCCTCGCGGCCGAGGTAGGGCAGGGCATCGAGGCTGAAGATGCCGGTGCGAATCGCGTTGAGGACGCCGATATCAGGGTCGGGGCTGTAGACGAACTTCCAGATCAGTCCGACGGCGACGGCCGAGATCGCCATCGGCACGAAGATGATCGCCTTGATCGCGGCCTCGTAGCGGACGCGCGTCGCGAGGACGGCGATCAGCAGGCCGAGGGCCAGGCAGAGCCCCGTGTACAGCACGAGCCAGAGCACGTTGTTGACGAGGGCGCCCTGCGGCGGAAACTCGTGCAGGTTCAGGAAGCGCCGGTCCTCCGTGAAGAGCCTGGTGTAGTTCTCGAACCCGACCCACTCCCGTGGCTCGAGGCCCCGACCCGTGTCGAACGAGAGCCGGATCGTCCAGATGACGGGGTACAAGACTAGCCCCAGCAGCAGGATCACGGCGGGCGCGATGAAGAGCCCCGCCTGCCAGCCCGACCGCCTCGTGAAGTTGGGCAGTCGCCGGCGGGGGGTTGCCCCGCCGACGACCGTTCCCGGTGCTGCCGTGCTACTCACTTACTGCGATCCGAACTCCGCCGAGGCCTGGTTCTCGAAGTTGTCCAGCGCCGAATCCATCGAGCCGTTGTTCTTCATGATCCCCTGGAGGACCGTCGGCCACTCGGTGCCGAGCGCGCCCGGCAGGAGGTCGGA
Source organism: Gaiellaceae bacterium (assembly GCA_035264445.1). Taxonomy (GTDB): domain Bacteria; phylum Actinomycetota; class Thermoleophilia; order Gaiellales; family Gaiellaceae; genus DATFQE01. The sequence goes on from DATFQE010000072.1 coordinate 2,034, forward strand.
GCCGTCGAACGCGAACACTTCGGCGTTCTGGACCTGCTGGGCCTCCTTGCGGACGAGGTCGTTGGGGTAGGCATCGAGCGGCACGGCCTTGTTCGGAGACACGATCGCGCCGGTCGAGACCCACTCGGTCCCGGCTTCCTCGCCTGAGAGGAACTCCATCAGCTTGGAGGTGTTGTCGTTGTCGTCGAACGCCACCGCCACGTCACCTGCCCCGAGCAGCGGAGTTCCAACCTCCGAGTTGATCTCGGGGAACTGGAAGAAGTCGATCGTCTGTCCCGGCTTGAGCGCCGTGTTGACCTGGCCCGTCGCGATGCCGCCGACGAAGCCGCCCTCGTAGTACAGCTCGGCCTTCGGGCTCTTCCCGAAGACCTGGCCGATCGAGTCGACGAACGGCGTTGCGAGCGCGCCCTCGACACCGCCCGGCAGGTTCTTGTTGCTCAGCACCTTGTACATCTCGGTGAGAGCCGCCTTGACCGTCTGGTCGTTGAAGGGGATGTCACCGGAGAACAGCTGGTTGTACTTGTCGGCGCCGTTCTGGTACAGGTAGATGCTCTCGAACCAGTCGGTGAGCGGCCAACCGTCGCCCGCCCCCACGGCCCACGGCGTCTTGCCGGAGCTCTTGATCTGGTTCGTCAGCGCGAGCAGCCCCGCCCAGTCCTTGGGCGGATCCTGCTTCATCCGGGCCGGGTCGTACCAGACGGTGCTCTTCGAGTTCGCCTTCGCGACGATGCCGTACGTGTCGTCGTCGACCGTGGTCAGCTTCGTCCAGGCGTCGCTGTAGTTCTCGTTGACGTCGTCTGCGTCGAGGCCGAGATCGTCGAGCGTCTTCAGCGAGCCGTCGCGCGCGAGGTCGGCCACGATGCCCGGCCGCGGCACGATCGCCATCGACGGCGGGTTGCCTGCCGCCAGCCGCGAGCGGATGACGGGCAGGAAGTCGCGGGCGGTCTCGTACTGGGTCTTGATTCCGGTGTCGGCCGTGAACTTGGCGAGCACCTTGTCGAAAGCCTCCTTCTCGCTCCCGCCCCAGAGCGAGAGCACGGAGACGGTGCCGCCGCTTTCCCCGCTGCCGCCGCCTTCGTCGTCGTCACCGCCGCAGGCGGCGAGCGCGAACACCAGCCCCGCCGCAACCGCGGCGAGCGCCAGCCCCAACCGGAATCTCCTCATTTCCCAGCTCCTTTCGTGGAATCTTGCTCCTTGTAGATACCCATGCCCGTGTCGCGGTCGAAGAAGTGCAGCGAACGGGTGTCGACGGCCACCTCGATCACGTCGCCCGGCCGAACCTCGGTCCGCGGCGAGAAGCGTCCGACCACGGTCGTGTGGCTCGCCTCCGCCTTCGCCTCGACGACGCTCTCGTCGCCGACGTCGCGGGCCAGCTCGCGGACGTCGTCCGTGACCGCCGGCGGAGCCTCGATCGTGAAGTGCACCATGATCTCCGAGCCGAGCGCCTCACGGAGGTCGACCCTGCCGCGGACCCTGCGCTCGGCGGGGCTGTCCGTGTTGATCGCCGCGTCCTCGAGGTCCTCCGGCCGGATTCCGAGCACGATCTGGCGTCCCTCGTATCCCTTCAGCGCCGGGCGGTCCTTGAGCACCTCGTCGCCGAGCGGGATCGACTGCTCGCCCGCCCTCAGCGCGAGCCCGCCGTTCGACCGCTCGACCGTCGCCTCGAGCATGTTCATGGCCGGGCTCCCGATAAAGCCGCCGACGAAGAGGTTGACGGGGTTGTCGTAGAGCTCCTGCGGCGAGGCGACCTGCTGGAGCTCGCCCTTCCGCATGACGGCGACGCGATCGCCCATCGTCATCGCCTCGACCTGGTCGTGGGTGACGTAGATCGTCGTGATCTTGAGGTCGCGCTGAATCCCCGAGATCTCGGCGCGCATCTGGACGCGCAGCTTCGCGTCCAAGTTCGAAAGCGGCTCGTCCATCAGGAATGCACGCGGCTCGCGCACGATTGCCCGGCCCATCGCGACCCGCTGCCGCTGGCCGCCCGACAGCGCCCGCGGCTTGCGGTCGAGGAACTGCTCGAGCCCGAGGATGCGGGCGGCCTCGCGCACCCGCTTGTCGGTCTCGTCCTTCGGCGTCTTGCGGAGCCGGAGGCTGAACGCGATGTTGTCGTAGACGGTCAGGTGCGGGTAGAGCGCGTAGCTCTGGAAGACCATCGCGATGTCCCGGTCGCGCGGCGCCAACTGGTTCACGACCCGTTCACCGATCTTGACCTCGCCCTCGGAGATGTCCTCCAGTCCTGCAACCATCCGCAGCGCGGTCGTCTTGCCGCAGCCCGAGGGGCCGACGAGCACCATGAACTCGCCGTCCAGGATCTCGAGGTCGAAGCTGTCGACCGCGCGCGTGCCGTCGGGGTAGATCTTGCTGACCCCTTCGAAAGTGACCTCGGCCACGCTTCCCCTTTCGTTACGCCCGCGTTCTA
>DATFQE010000073.1:0-12488 GCA_035264445.1 Gaiellaceae bacterium
TGCGCGTCTCAGCGGCAGTGTGAACGGCACCTTTTCGAGCCTGAAGCGAGCAACCTCCTCGACGACGTCGATCTCGCGGGTCACGTCACGCGCCCGCCACGTGGGGACGGTGACCGTCCAGTTCTCGGCGACCTCGAAGCCGATGTTGGTGAGGATGTCGCGCTGCTCGCTCTCGTCGATGTCGAGGCCGATGACGGCGTTCGCGCGCTCGGGGCGGAACTCGAGCCGGGGCCGCGGAGGGAGCTCTGCGATCGCTTCTCCGTCCCCGGTCCAGCGCGCGTCCGAGGTCTCGACGATCAGCCCGGTCGCGAGCTGCGCCGCGGGGCGCGCGAGGTGCGGGTCGACGCCCTTCTCCCAACGGTTGGAGCCCTCGGTGCGGAGGCGCAGGCGCTCGGAGCTGCGGAGGATGCCCACCGGCTCGAAGTTCGCCGCCTCGAGCAGGACGCTCCGCGTCGACTCGGCGACCTCGGTCTCCTCGCCGCCCATGATCGCCGCGAGCGCGATCGGCCGCTCGCCGTCGGTGATCAGCAGATCGGCGGGCTCGAGCTTGCGGTCGACGCCGTCCAGCGTCCGGATCTGCTCGCCCTCGCGCGCTCGGCGGACGACGATCCGCGGCGCGGGAAGCTTGTCGGCGTCGAATGCGTGCAGCGGGCTCCCGAGCGCCAGCATGACGTAGTTGGTCACGTCGACCACGTTCGAGATCGGCCGCTGGCCGGCGGCGCTCAGACGTGCCTTGAGCCACGGCGGTGAAGGCGCGATCGTCACGTCACGGAACAGCCGGCCGATGTAGACGGGGCAGCCCTCGGCGCCCTCGACGGCGACCTCGACGTTCTCGCCGCCGGTCGGCGTTGCAGTCTCGTCCACGCCGGGCAGCGGCCTGAGCTGACCGCCGGTGAGCGCGCCGACCTCGCGCGCGAGACCGTAGATCGACAGCAGGTCGGGCCGGTTCGGCGTCGTCTCGACCTCGAGGACGTCCTCGGTGAGCGGCAGGACGTCTCCGAGCGGCGTGCCGGGCTCATGCGGCTCCGCGAGCACGAGGATGCCGCTGTGGTCCTGCCCGAGCTCGAGCTCACGCTCGGAGAGGATCATCCCCTGGGAGACCTCTCCGCGGAGCTTCGCCTCGGTGAGAGTCTGACCGTCCGGGAGCACCGCGCCGGGGAGCGCGACGGCGACGGTCGCCCCCGACCCGAAGTTCCAGGCGCCGCAGACGATCTGCCGCGGCTCGCCCTCGCCGACGTCGACGCGGCAGAGCTGGAGCCGGTCGGCGTTGGGGTGCTTGCCGGCCTCGACGACCCTTCCGACCCGGTAACGGCCGAGATTGCCGTCGAGGTCGGGGACGCCGCGATGGGCGATCTGCTCGACCTCGCACGTCGAGATGCTCAGGCGGTCGGCAATCTGCTCGACCGACGCGGAGGTCTCGACGTACTCGCGGAGCCAGGAGACGGGGACCTTCATCCGAGTCAGAACTGGGAGGCGAGTCGGAGGTCGTTCTGCCAGAGCTCGCGCAGGTCGGGCAGCCCGTGGCGGAGCACGGCGATCCGCTCGAGACCCCAGCCGAACGCGAAGCCGGTCCACTCCTCGGGGTCGTAGCCCACGAACTCGAACAGCTTGGGGTCGACCATCCCGGCGCCGCCGACCTCGATCCAGCCGGAGTGGCGGCAGACGGGGCAGCCCTCGCCGTCGCAGAGGAAGCACGACACGTACGCCTCGATCGACGGCTCGGTGAAGGGGAAGAAGTGCGTCCCGAAGCGGACGTCGCGATCCTCGCCGAAGAGCGCGCGCATCAGGTAGGCGAGCGTGCCCTTCAGGTCGGCGAGCGTGATCCCGCGGTCGACGGCGAGGCCCTCGACCTGGTGGAAGATCGGTGTGTGGGTCGCGTCCGGGGTATCGCGCCGGTAGACGCGGCCGGCGGAGATCATGTAGATCGGCGGCTCGCGCTCCTCCATCGTGCGGATCTGGGATGGCGAGGTCTCGGTGCGAAGCACGACGTCGCCGTTCAGGAACAGCGTGTGCAGCGGCGAGCGGGTCGGGTGGCTCTCCGGCATGTTGAGCGCGTCGAAGTTGTAGTGCGTGGTCTCGACCTCGCGGCCGTCGACGACCATGTAGCCGAGCCCGAGGAAGATGTCCTCGACCTCCCGCCGGATCTGCGTGATCAGGTGCAGATGGCCGCGCCGGGAGCGCGTACCCGGCAGCGTGACGTCGACGCTCTCCTGCGTGAGGCTGCGGTCGAGCTCGGCGCGCTCGAGCGTCGCCTGGCGTCGCTGGACCGCCTGCTCGATCGCCTCCCGCGTAGAGTTGAGCGCCTGACCGGTCTCGCGGTCCCGGACCGCTCTCAGGGCCTGCTTGAGCTCGCTCTTCCGCCCGAGGTAGCGAACGCGGAGCTCGTCCAGCTCGGAGGAGTCCGAAGCGCCCTCAATCGCGCTCAGAGCCTCGGTTTCCAGCGCCTTCGCATCCACGCGCCGACTGTACCAACCGCGAGGCCGGTGCCCTTCCCCGTGTCCCCGATCCCTGGGGCCGGCCGCTTGCCTCCCTCCGGTCCGAACCTATAGGCAAAGTTCGCGCGGAGGTGTGCCGACAGTGAGTCGACTTCGCGGAGAGGCGAGCCCGTACGACGCCATCGCCGAGCTCTACGACCCCTGGAGCCGCAGCGTTGTCGAGGACGTCGGCTTCTACGTCGAGGAGGCGCTCCGCGCACGCCCGCCGGTGGTCGAGCTCGGCGTCGGCACGGGTCGGGTCGCGATCCCCGTCGCGGCGGCCGGGATTCCGGTGATCGGCGTCGACTCGTCGGCGCGGATGCTGGCCGTCTGCCGCGAACGGGCCGAGCTCGCGGGCGTCGCCGGCACGCTCGACCTTCGGCTGGGTGACCTCCTTGGGCCACCCGTCGACGAGCGCGTCGAGCTCGTGATCTGTCCGTTTCGCTCCTTCCTCCACCTCGAGGGCGAGGACGAGCGCCGCGCGGCGCTGAAGGCTGCGTTCGAGCTGCTCGAGCCCGGTGGCCGCCTCGTCTTCGACGTCTTCGCGCCCGGCGAGGACGACATCGAGCAGACACACGACCGCTGGCTCGAGCGCGAGCCCGGCATCCACGAGCGAGCAGTGTGGGACTCTGAGCGACGGCGACTGGTGCTCTCGGTGCGCGGCACGGACGCGGAGACGACGATGTCGCTCGCGTGGGTGTCGCCGGAGGAGTGGCGAGAACTGCTGGTCGAGACCGGCTTCGACATCGACGCGCATTACGGCTGGTTCGACCGCAGCCGCTATCGCGGCGGCGAGGACAGCATCTGGGTCGTGCGACGCCCCGGCGGCTAGATCAGCTCGACCGCGTCGCCGACCGCGACTTCGCCCTGCTCGACCACCTTGGCGAGCATCCCGCGCCTGCCCTCGAGCTCGGCGCGGAGCCCCGAACGAATCGCATCCATGCGTTCGCACGGGTCGCAGACCATCGTGACCTCGAACACGGCGCCGCCCACGCGAAGCCGCTGGCCGACGGGCCACGCCTGCACGTCCGTGTCCGAGACCGTGAAGTTCTCGCGGATGCGGCCCGGCTCGACGCCCACAGCGTCGAGGTGGTCGCTGGAGGCGAACAGCACCTGGCGCTTCCCGCCCGGGCGGGCGTGCGCGCAGCCGTCGAGCCCGTGATCCGCGATCGCGCGGACACGGTCGTGCCCCTCCATGCGCCCGCTGTTCCGAGCGGGCGAGGTCCAGATCCCGGCGATCGTCGCCATGCGTCGAGTCTAGCCGTGGCGGCGGCGCCACTCGTACAGCGCGACCGCGCCGGTCACGGCCACGTTCAGCGATTCCGCTCCAGGCGCGAGCGGGATCGTGGCGACCTCGTCACAGCCGGCGATCACGTCGTCCGGCAGCCCCTCGCGTTCCGCCCCGAGCACGAACGTTGCCCGCTCGCCGAGGTCGAGCTCCGTCAGCGGCGTCCCCCCGTGCGCGACGAGCGCGATCTTCGGCGCCGGGCTCTCGTCGAAGAGCCCGACGGGCACACGGAAGACGGAACCCGCCGACGCACGGAGCGCCTTGGGGCCGGTGACGTCGGCCGAGCCGGCGGAGAGCGTCACGAACGCCGGCCCGAGTCCGTCCGCCGTCCTCAGTAGAGTGCCGATGTTGCCTGGGTCGCCAACATGCCACAGACCAAGACCGACGGGAGGAGCCGCCTCGGCACTGAGCCGAGGCAGGTCGGCCTTCCTGAAGATTGCGAGGACCCGCGGTGGATGACCGAGCGCTGACACCTCTGCCAGGAGCTTGGGGTCGACCGCCTCCGCTCCGTCGAGACGCGGGAGCTCCGGCGGCCGCTCTGCGTCGACGAGAACCTCGACCGGCTCCAGCCCGGCCGCGAGCGCCGCCTGGACCAGATCCTCGCCCTCACAACTGAACAGGCCGAGCCGCTCGCGCTGACGCCGTCCGTGCAGACGGCGCACGAGTCGAAGCCGCGGGTTGTGCGCGGAGGTGATCACGCGCCCTGCCCGGCCGACACCGGGGCTGACTCAGCTCTGCTGTTGGAGCGCGGCCTTCGCCTGCTCGGCGATCTTGCCGAACGCGGCGGGGTCGCTCACGGCCAGGTCGGCGAGCACCTTGCGGTCGAGCTCGATCTCCGCCTTCCGGCAACCGGCCACGAACTGGTTGTAGGAGAGCCCGTGCCCACGCGCGGCCGCGTTGATGCGGAGGATCCAGAGCCGGCGGAAGACCCGCTTCTTCTGTTTGCGGTCGCGGTAGGCGTAGACGAGCGAATGCTCGACCTGCTCCTTGGCCTTCCGGTAGCTCGAGTGCTTCTGGCCCCAGTAGCCCTTCGCCTGGCCGAGGACCTTGCGCCGCTTCTTGCGGGCGTGGACCGAACGCTTCACGCGCGGCATCAGGAACCTCCCCCGAGCAACTTCTTGATCTCGCGCGTGTCGGTCGGCGCGACCGAAACGTCCTTGCGGAAGCTACGCCTGCGCTTGCTCGACTTCTTCTCGAGTAGATGGCTCTTCATCGCGCGGCGGCGCAGGATCTTCCCCGCTCCGCTCACCTTGAAGCGCTTCTTCGCTCCGCTGTGTCTCTTCACCTTGGGCATCTCTGGCAACTCCCGCGTTCTTGGTGGGGCCCAAGACCATGACCATGTTGCGGCCGTCGAGCAGCGGCGGCGAATCGACCTGTCCGACCTCGCGGACGTCCTCCGCCAACCGCATCAGCAGGTCGCGACCCCGCTCCGGGTGCGACGTCTCCCGCCCGCGGAACATGATCGTGACCTTGACCTTCGCCCGCTGGTTGAGGAACCGGCGGACGTGGCCCTTCTTGGTCTCGTAGTCGTGAACTCCGATCTTCGGTCTGAGCTTGATCTCCTTGACGTGAACCTGGGACTGGTGCTTGCGGGCGAGCTTGGCCTTCTGCTCCTGCTCGTACCGGTACTTCCCGTAGTCCATCACCCGGGCGACGGGCGGCTGGGCCTGCGGCGCGACCTCGACGAGGTCGAGATTCTTGCCGAATGCGTATTCCATCGCGTCGGCCGTCTGCTTCACACCCACCTGCGACCCGTCTTCGTCGATCAGCCGCACCTGCGGAACGCGAATCGCGTCGTTGATCCGCACCTGCGGCGTCGGCGTGCGATCCGGCTCGACCCTACGCCGTGGCCTCAAAAGCTGTTCACCAAGTTCGCTTGTTCCTCCCTGGAAGACGACAAGACCGCGGCAAGCGGCAGCGGTCCGTCAACCTCGTCACCCGGTCGGTTGAACCTCGCCGGAGCTGTGCTCGGGAGGTGAGGAACGATCCGCTCCTGCTTGCCAGGCGGACAGCGTAGCAAGCAGTTCGTCGCGTAGCTCGTCGAGATTCCTGGTCGACTGGGCGCCGCCGCGCTCGCGGACGGCGAGCGAGTCGCGCGACTCGCGATCGCCGTAGACGATCACGTAGGGGATCTTCTGCATCTCGGCGTCGCGGATCCGCTTGCCGACGGTCTCGTCCCGCTCGTCCAGCTCGGCGCGGATGCCCGCCGCCCGCAGCTCCTCGACGACCTCGCCGGCGCCCTCGCGATGCGCCTCGCCGACGGGCACCCCTCGGACCTGGACGGGCGCGAGCCAGACCGGGAACGCGCCGCCGTAGTGCTCGACCAGGATGCCGATGAAGCGCTCGAGCGACCCGAGCAGGGCCCGGTGGATCACGACCGGGTGGTGCTCCTCGTTGTCGGCGCCCATGTACGTGAGGCCGAACCGCATCGGCATCTGGTAGTCGAGCTGGATCGTGCCCATCTGCCAGCTGCGCGCCAGCGCATCGGTCATGTGCAGGTCGATCTTGGGCCCGTAGAACGTCCCCTCGCCCGGGCTGATCGCGTACTCCATCTCGTGCCGCTTGAGCGCCTGCTCCAGCGCGGCCTCGGCGTGGTCCCACTGCGCATCGGTGCCGAGGCGCTTCTCCGGACGCGTCGAGAGCTCGGCGCGCGGGGTCACGTCGAACATGGCGTAGAGATCGCGCGCGAACTCGATCATCGCGTCGATTTCCGGTTGGATCTGCTCTTCGGTGACGAAGACGTGGGCGTCGTCCTGGGTGATGTGCTTGACGCGGAGGAGTCCGTGGAGCGTGCCGCCGCGCTCGTCGCGGTGCAGAGTCGAGGACTCCGCGTAGCGCAGAGGCAGGTCGCGGTACGAGCGGAGCCGGCTGCCGAACAGCAGCATGTGTCCCGGGCAGTTCATCGGCTTCAGGGCGAGCGGCTTCTCGTCCTCGTGGCCCTGGACGAAGAACATGTTCTCCTCGTAGTTCTCGTAGTGCCCCGAGGTGATGTAGGTCTCGATGTCGTACAGGAGCGGCGTCTTGACCTCGACATAGCCGCGCCTGGCGTTCTCGCGCCGGCGGAGGTCCTCGAGGGTGTTCCAGATCACCATCCCGTGCGGGTGCCAGAAGGGCATTCCCGGCGCGTTCTCCGCCAGGTGGAAGAGGTCGAGCTGCACTCCCAGCCGCCGATGGTCGCGCCGACGTGCCTCCTCGACCTGCTCGAGGTACGCGTCGAGGTCGGCCTGGCTGAAGAACGCGGTGCCGTAGATCCGCGTCAGCTGCGTGTTCTTCTCGTTGCCGCGCCAGTACGCGCCGGCGAGCCCGGTCAGCTTGATCGCCTTGATCGGGCCTGAGTCCTGGAGGTGCGGACCGCGGCACAGGTCGGTGAACTCGCCCTGCGTGTAGAAGGTGATCGCGCCGTCTGCCGTGTCGACGAGCTCGATCTTGTAGTCCTCGCCTTGCTCGGCAAAGAAGCGCTTCGCCTCCTCGGCCGAGACCTCGCGGCGGTCCCAGCTCCGACCCTCGGCGAGCTCCGTCCGGATTTCCTCCTCGATCCGCGCCAGGGCGTCCTCGCCGATCGGCTCCGGGAACTCGAAGTCGTAGTAGAAGCCGTTCTCAACCGGCGGGCCGATCGCGATCTTGGTCCCTGGATACAGGCGGCGCACGGCCTCGGCGAGCAGGTGCGCGGCGGAATGGCGCAACACGTAGAGCGCATCCGGATCGTGGGTATCGCGGGTGGTCAGGATTTGGATCCGCTGGCCGTCCTCGAGGGGGAGGCGGAGGTCCTGCACCTGCCCGTTCGAACGGAGCAGGATCGCCTGTTCCGCGAGCTTCGGACCGATCGCGCGGGCCGCGTCGAGCCCGGTCGCGCCGGCCGGGAGTTCGAGTTCGCTCGAGTCGGGCAGAACGACCTTCATGGAAGCCAAGGATACTGAGCAGCCGAGCGACTCCCACGCCCGCGAGGACGACCGAAACGACGAGGTCGAGGGGACCCCGATCCCCGATCCCGAGGAGGAGCGCGGGACCGCACAGGACGACCCGCAAGCGGACTGATCGAGCTGTCCGCTCCGGCCACGGCCGCGTGACGCGAGCGGTGCCGACGCTAGCCGAAAGCGGCCCGAACGGCCTCGTCCTGTGGACGAATCGTCACACCCTTGTGACGATTCCCATGGCCGCTCGAGCCATGTCGAGGGGCCAGACCCCCGGGCATGGCCGTAGGGGCTAGTCGTCGGCTTCGACGGCGTGGCGCAGGTGCTCGGGCGCCCGCAGCCAGTAGCTCTCGCGGAGCCACTCGAGCCCGGCGTCGAGCGATTCCTCGTCACGGACGACGGCTGTCACCCAGCCGTACCGTCCGAGGTACTTCGCCTTCTCCACGAAGGGGAGCAACATCGCGATCTCGCGCTCCTCAGCGGTCAGCTTGGCGGTCAGGCGGACGGCACCGTCGAGCTCGGACATCGCCGCAAACATGCGGTTGTCCGCCACCTTGAAGACCGGGTGCCCCCACGGGCTGTCCTCGTACGCCTCCGGGAAACCGAGTGCGAGCGTGCGGATCCGAGCGGCTGCGCGGTCGGGCCTCACCGGCGCAGCATGCACCGTTTCGCACCCGGCGCGGCGGGGTAGCTCGGCAGCGAACAGTCAAAGGAGGCGACGGAATGGGCAAGAGCGTCCAGGACGCCATGACCAGCAACCCGTGCGCGATCGACGCGGATAAGCCGGTCGCGTACGCGGCAAAGATGATGAAGGAGGAGGACGTCGGCCTCGCGCCGATCGTCGAGGGCGAGCGCCTTGTCGGAACGGTCACCGACCGCGACATCGTCACGCGGGTGATCGCCGAGGGCCGCGACCCCGAATCGACGTCGGTTCGGGAGATCGCGTCCACCGACCTGGTGACTGTCGACCCGCAGCAGAACTTCGACGAAGCGCTGCGGCTGATGGCCCGGCACCAGGTCCGGCGGCTACCGGTCGTCGAGGAGGACGGGCGGCTCGTCGGCGTCGTCGCACAGGCCGACGTGGCCGAATATGCCTCGAGCTCGGACACCGGCCGCATGGTCGAAGAGATCTCCGAGAACTAGGCCCAAGACCCCCGGAACGAGCGCCCCGGCATACGTGCCGCGGGCGCTCGCCGGCCCGGGTAAGGAGTCGAGCTGCTACGGACTGCGGGGCCGTAACCGGCCCTTGCGATGACTCCTGTTCACTCGGCGGCGCCGCGGCCGAACCTGTTCCCTCGTTGCAGGGAGTCGAGCGCGAGACGCGTCCCTGCTGCAAATCGTCGTCGAACGCGCCCTAAAGGGTTCCGGCCAAACGGCCGAAATGGAGAGCGGCAACGGGCAAAGGGGTACACCGTGAGGCTGCTGCTCGTCGACGACGATCCTGGCTTGAGAGCTCTCGTCCGCACGACCTGCGAAGTCTTCGACTTCGAGGTCGAGGAAGCGGCGAGCGCCGGCGCCGCGGTCGAGCGCATCGCGGCCCGCAAGCCGGACGTGCTCGTCCTCGATGTGAGCATGCCGGGCATGAGCGGGCTCGAGCTCTGCCGCGCCCTGAAGGACGACCCGGCGACACGGGACATCGCCGTCGTGCTGCTGACCGGCTCCGAAGCCGGCACCCCCGAGCAGGCCCAGAAGGCCGGCGCCGACGCGTTCCTGCGCAAGCCCTTCAGCCCGCTCGAGCTGCTGTCGATGGTCGAGCGCCTGGCCGGTGGCCGCTTCGGCGTGCCGTTCCGCGCGCAGAGGCGCGGGCGCGAGGACGAGCAGATGCTGCTCTACGCGCAGGACCTCCGGCACCTCCTGGAGATCGAGCGCGGGCAGCGCGTCCTCGTTCAGAAGGCCTACCGCGAGACGGTCGCCGCGCTCGCGAGCGCGCTCGAATCGAAGGACACCGGGACACGCGAGCACTCGCAACGCGTCCAGCGCTATGCGGTGGAGCTCGCGGCCGCGGTCGCTCCCACTCTGCTCGACGATCCGAGCACCGAGTACGGATTTCTCCTCCACGACGTCGGCAAGATCGGAATCCCCGACGACATCCTCCGCAAGCCCAATCCGCTCGACGACCGCGAGCAGCGCCTGATGAAGACGCACACGGTGCTCGGCGAGCAGGTCCTGGGCGGGGTGGCCTTCCTCCAGGGCGAGGGCCTCCGGGTCGTCCGGTCGCACCACGAGCGCTGGGACGGCGGCGGGTACCCCGACGGGCTCCGCGAGACGGAGATCCCGCTGTCGGCGCGCGTCTTCGCGGTCGCCGACGCGCTCGACGCGATGACGAGCGACCGCCCGTACCGCTCCGCCGGCAGCTGGGACGCCGCGGGCCGGGAGATCCTGGCTGAGTCGGCGCGGCAGTTCGACCCGGATGTCGTCCGCGCGTTCGTCGAGCGCGACGCGACGCTCAGGGCGATCCGGCGGAGCTTCGCGGCGGTCTAGGCGCCGTCGCCGCCGCTGTCGCCGACGGTCCACTCGACGACGTCGCGGATGCTCACGATGCCGATCGCACGGTCCTCCTCGACGACCGGGAGATGGCGGAACCCGTGGTCGAGCATGGTCTGCGCCGCCTCTTTCAGGTCGGTCGACGTCGAGGCCGTGACGGGCTCGGCGGTCATCCACTCACGAACGCGCGCCTCGCTCGAGTGCACGCGCCCGGCGACGGCCCGAAGCAGGTCGCGCTCGGTCAGGATGCCGATCAGCCGTCCGAAGTCGCTGACGACGGCCGAGCCGACTCCGCGCTCGGCCATCGCCTCGGCCGCCTGGCCGAGCGTGTCCTCGGGTGCCACCTCGAGCACCTCTTTCGTCATCAGCTCTCCGAGCGTCGCCACGACGCCGCGAGGCTACCGCACGCGACGGACCAGCGCACCGGCGGCGACCGCGCCTCCGACGGCGTAGGCAGCGCGCCGCGCCCGGCGGGCGTTGATCGCGGCGCGCGCGGCGATCGCGCCCGGGGCTCCGTGGACCCCTCCCCCCGGATGTGCCGAAGCCGACGCGAGGTAGAGCCCCGGCACCGGCGTCTCCGGCCGACCCAGGCCCGGAACGGGCCTGAAGACGAACTGCTGGTGCAGCTGAGCGGTCCCACCGCCCACGGCTCCGCCGAGAAGATTCGCGTTCGCCTGCTCGAGCGTCCGCGGCGTGTGGACGTGCCGGGCACGGACGAGCTCGCGGAAGCCGGGCGCGAGCGCCTCGACCTGATCCTCCATCCGCGCGACGAAGACGTTCGTCTCGGCCGAGTCCCACCGGCCGGTCAGCTCGCCGCCGGCGTCGCCGAGGATCTCCTGTGGCACGTGGGTGTACGCCCATGCCGTCTCCTTGCCCGCGGGCGCGCGGCTCGGGTCGAAGCAGGAGTACTGGCCGAGGACGAGGAACGGACGCGCTGGGATCCTCCGCCTCGCGAGCTCCGTCGCCTGGACGGCGAGCTCGTCGAGACCCTCGACCACGTGGACGACGCCCGCCCTGCGCGCGTCGGGCGCCGCCCACGGGATGGGGCCGTCGAGCGCCCAGTCCACCTTCACGGTGGCGTTGTCCCAGTGGAAGCGCCGGACGTCCTCGAGCAGCCGCGCGGAGACGTGCTCGCGCTCCAGCAACCGCAGGTAGAGCGAGGTCGCCGAGACGTCGGCCAGGACCGCGCGACTCGCCTTTACCACCTCGCCGCCTTCGAGCAGCACGCCGGCCGCGCGGCCGTCGCGGACTTGGATCCGGCGGACCCGAGCGTCGCACCGGACGACTCCGCCACACGACTCAAAACGGGTCACGAGCGCGCGTGTCAGCTCACCCGCGCCGCCCTCGGGCGAAGGGAAGCCAACCTCCTGGCCGACGCAGCAGAGGAGCCATCCGTAGAAGCCGCCCATCGCGGCATCCGCTGTCAGGTCGGTGTGGAGGGCGTTGCCCGCGAGCAGCCGCGCGCCGCCTTCGCCGCGAAAGTGCTCCTCGCCGAAGCGGCGAAGCGGTAGCAGCATCGTGCGGGCGAACCGGGCGAGCTCGCCGCGCCCCACTCCCGAGACAAGCCTTGCGCCGGCGCGGACGGGCGGGAACGGCGTCACCATCGCATCGAGGAGCGCATCGCCGACGCGCTCCCAGAGCCGGTAGAGCGAGACCCACGCCTCGCCGTCGCCGGGCGCGAACGCGTCCAGCGATGCCGCCGTCTCGTCCAGCCGACGCGAGAGCACTGCGCAGCTCCCGTCGCGCTCTGGATGAGCGAGCGCGAGCGGTGCGTGTGCCCACCTGAGGCCGAACCGCTCGAGCTCCAAAGTCCGAATCGCCGGCGAGGCGGCCGCGAGCGGATAGAAGGCGCTGAACTCGTCGTGGCGGAAGCCCGGCTCGGTGAGCTCGGCGGTGCGGACGGCGCCGCCGGGGACGCCGGCCGCTTCGAGTACCTCGACATCCCAGCCGGCGTCGGCGAGCAGGTTCGCCGCGACGAGCCCGTTCGGGCCTGACCCGATGACCACGGCGTCCCGCATAGCGGGCCGGACGCTAGCGGGAAGGGATCGTCAGGAGCGTCAGCGCAAGCGGAACGACGGTGACCCCGAGCGACACGGCGTAGACGGCCGCGATCTCGCCTCGGCTGAGCCCGGCGTCGGCCCGCACCGCCGCGGGCGGCGGAACCGGATCGGTCAGCACCGCCCGGGCACGCGCCGCCAGCTCGGGCGGCGAGACGAGGACGAGCTCCGGGCTGAGCGGCAGGTCGTCGAGCACGGGGCGGGATGGATTCTCGCGCGCATCGCGCGCCGGCTCATCACCCTTTCGGGTGACTCACACGACGAGGCGGAACGT
>DATFQE010000074.1:0-2238 GCA_035264445.1 Gaiellaceae bacterium
TGCCACCGGCTGTGCTCCGGAAGCCGCTTGCCGCCTTGCTTCTCGTAGCCGCGGCGCTCGTCGTCGCCGCGCCCGCGCTCGCGGGGAACGGCGGCTTCGCGCCGCCCGATCCACAGTCGCCGAACGCCGATCGGATCAACGACACCTACTGGGTGATCGTCGCGTTCACCGGCTTCATCTTCCTCCTCGTCGAGGGGTGCCTGATCGCGTTCGTGATCAAGTACCGCCGCCGCGCCCGGCCGGCCGAAGAGGAAGGCCCCCAGGTCCGAGGCCATCACCGGCTGGAGATCGCCTGGACCGTCCTGCCGGTGTTGATTCTTGCCGTGATCGGCAGCGTCGTCTTCTACAAGCTCCCCGGGATCGCGGACGTCCCCTCCGCGACGGCCGCGGGCGGCAGGCTCGAGATAACCGTCGAGGGTCGGCAGTTCTACTGGAACTACCGCTACCCGAACGGCGTGGTCGCGGTCGACCGGCTGCGCGTGCCGGTCAACCGCGTCGTCAAGCTCCACCTCGTCGCGCCCGACTTCGACGTGATCCACAGCTGGTGGGTTCCTCAGCTCGGCGGCAAGCGCGACGTCATTCCCGGCCAGCCCAACGACACGTGGTTCCAGGCCGAGAAGGAGGGGCTCTACCTGGGCCAGTGCGCCGAGCTGTGCGGGATTCAGCACGCGGCGATGCGGACGGCCGTCGAGGTGCTCTCCCAGGACGAGTACGACCGCTGGCTCGAGCAGCAGGCGCAGGAGCAACAGAAGCCGCAGGGCGAGACGGCGCTCGGCCGACAGACGTTCCGCGGCGTCTGCGCGAAGTGCCACGGCTTCGAAGGCGAGGGCTTGATCGGCCCGGAGATCACTGCGGCGACCGTCGCCAACACGGAGGCGCTCGAGGACCTGGTCAGGAACGGCCGGGGCGCGATGCCGCCCGTCGGGAAGGGCTGGGAGGACAGCCAGGTGCAGGCCGTGATCGAGTATCTCCAGAAGAAGAAGCCGAGTGGCAGCTAGAGCCGAGACGGCACGCCCGGTCTACCCCGTCCCGTGGTACGAGGGCCGCGTCGTCAGCTGGATCACGACGACCGACCACAAGCGGATCGGCATCCTGTACATCGCCACGAGCCTCGCGTTCTTTCTCGCGGGCGGCGTCCTGGCGCTCGTGATGCGCGCCCAGCTCGCAAAGGCGAACGCCGACGTCGTCGATCCGGAGACGTACAACAAGCTGTTCACGATGCACGGCACGACGATGGTCTTCCTCGTCGTCGTGCCGATCCTGGCCGGCTTCGCGAACTACCTCATTCCGCTGATGATCGGTGCGGGCGACATGGCGTTCCCCCGTCTGAACGCGCTTTCGTACTGGCTGTTCCTGTTCGGCGGAATCACCCTCTACAGCAGCTGGTTCGCCGTGGGGGGTGCGCCGTCCGCGGGTTGGACGAGCTACCCGCCGCTCTCCCTCGAGACCCCTGGGAACGGACAAGACCTGTGGATCCTCTCGTTGCACATCCTCTCGATCTCGTCGCTCGCCGGCGCGGTCAACTTCATCGTGACGATCCACAACATGCGGACGGCCGGGATGACGTGGATGCGGCTACCCCTGTTCGCGTGGACGATCGTGACCTACGGCTACCTGCTCGTCGCCGTCCTGCCCGTGCTCTCGGCGGGGCTGACGCTGATGCTCCTCGACCGCCAGGCCGGAACGAACTTCTTCCGGCCGGACGAGGGCGGCAACGTGATCCTCTACCAGCACGTCTTCTGGTTCTTCGGCCACCCGGAGGTCTACATCATGATCCTGCCTGCGATGGGGATCATCTCCGAGGTGATCCCGGTGTTCGCGCGGAAGCCGATCTTCGGGTACACGGCGATCGCGATCTCGACGATCGCGATCGGGTTCTACTCGATGCTGGTCTGGGCGCACCACATGTTCACGGTCGGCCTCCCGACGTTCCTGCTGGGCTTCTTCATGCTCAGCTCGATGATCATCGCGGTGCCGACGGGCATCAAGATCTTCAACTGGCTCGCGACGCTCTGGCGCGGAAATCTCCGCTTCGACACGCCGATGCTGTTCGCGCTCGGCTTTCTCGGGGTGTTCACGATCGGAGGGCTGTCGGGGATCTTCGTGGCCGCATTCCCGTTCGACTGGCAGGCCCACGACACGTATTTCGTGGTCGCCCATTTCCACTACGTCCTCTTCGGCGGCTCGATGTTCGCGATCTTCTCCGGGCTGTACTACTGGTGGCCGAAGATGTTCGGC
>DATFQE010000075.1:0-2786 GCA_035264445.1 Gaiellaceae bacterium
CGCGGGCGAACAGCAGCAGACCGACGGCCGCGAGCGACAGGCCGCCGGCCAGCGGCAACCTGATGCCGAAGCGCATCACCAGCTTCGCCGAGAGCCCGACCGAGAGCACGCCCATGATGATGTTCCCGGGCAGGAACGCGAAGCCGACCTGGAGCGGGCTGTACCCGAGCACGAGCTGCAGGTAGAGCGCCGAGAGGAAGAACCACGCGAACATCGCGCCCGCCCACAGGATCCCGACAACGTTGGCGACGGAGACGTTGCGCAGCCGGAAGAGACGAAGCGGCATCAGCGGGTTGCGCACGCGCGACTCGATCCAGAGGAAGACGCCGAGCAGCACCCCTGCGAGGCCGAGCAGGCCGAGCGTCTGCGCGGACGCCCAGCCCTCCTGGTTGCCGTTCACGATCGCATAGACGGCCAGCATCAGCGACGCCGTCACGGTGAACGCGCCCGCGATGTCGATGCGCCGGTCGCCCGCGAAGCCGCGGTGCCCGGGCACGAGGCTCAGCGTGAGGGCGAAGACGAGGATGCCGACCGGCACGTTGACGAGGAAGATCCAGTGCCAGTCCAGCGCGTTCGTGAGGATGCCGCCGAGCAGGACGCCGATGCTCCCGCCACCCGAGGCGACGAAGCCGAAGATCCCCATCGCCTTAGCACGGTCGGCCGGCTCGGTGAAGAGCGTCATCATCAGCGAGAGCGCGACGGCAGAGACGACTGCGCCGCCGAGTCCCTGCACGGAGCGGGCGACGACGAGCATTTCCTGCGAGCTCGCCAGGCCGCATGCGGCCGACGCGGCGGTGAAGAGCACGAGCCCGACCAGGAACAACCGCCGGTGCCCGAAGAGGTCGCCCAGCCGGCCGCCGAGAAGGAGGAAGCCTCCGAACGTGAGCAGGTACGCGTTGACGACCCAGGCGAGCGAGGTCTCCGAGAAGCCGAGGTCCTCGCGGATCGAGGGAAGGGCGACGCCGACGATCGTGACGTCGAGGACGATCATCAGATCGCCCAAGCAGAGCACGAGGAGGGCCAGCCAGCGGGAGCGGTTGTCCATCGCGGTCATGAGCGTCGTCCTTTCTCGGAGGTCGTCGTCATCGGTGTCGATTGGTAAGACCGCCCGCGCGCAAAGAACTCATCGTCGACGCCGCGGCGGCACATTCCTGCGCGGTTTCCGTGACGCTTTTGTAACCCAGGCTGCGCGGATTCGTGCACAGCGGCACGGCGCTTCGCGACAGGTGACCTGCAACGTCTTTCACACGAGCCTCGCCGCGGAGGCTGTCGTTGACGCGAATCACGTCGTTACAGATTTGTCACTCCGGCTGCCGGCCGACGAACGGCCGGCCTCCACACGTGTCTCAGCCGTTTGGGACGCCTTCGGGCGATGAGTTTTCGCCTCGACGCGGGTCTACCCCGCAGATGGCCCGGCGTTCACGCACGCTCTCGTT
The DNA here is from genome assembly GCA_035264445.1 of Gaiellaceae bacterium. Taxonomy (GTDB): domain Bacteria; phylum Actinomycetota; class Thermoleophilia; order Gaiellales; family Gaiellaceae; genus DATFQE01. The sequence goes on from DATFQE010000075.1 coordinate 1,437, forward strand.
CAGCATCGAGGGACCGATCGCGCGCGAGGACCTTCCCGGCCTCTCCGACCGCGTGTGCAGCCTCCTGCAAGCGAGCGATGCCGAGATCGCCGTCTGCGACGTCAGCGGCGTCCACGTGGATGCCGTCGCCGTCGACGCGCTCGCGCGCCTCCAGCTCGCAGCCCGCCGCCACGGCTGCCGCATCCGCCTGTGCGGCAGTGCGTCGCCCGAGCTCCTCGCCCTCGTCGAGTTCATCGGCCTGACCGACGTCCTGCCGTGCGGCGAGCGCGCTAGCCCGGAAACTCGAGAGGCAGCCCGAACAGCGGGAAGACCCGCTCGACGTCGAGGAAGAACGTGAACTCGACGATCTTGCCATCCTCGATCTCGAGCACCTGGAGCGCCCACGGCTCGTAGCCGTCGCCCGCGGCGTTCGGCTTGTACTGCCCGAACGCGGGTGCGCCGTTCGCCGCGACGGTCGGGAACACGCGCGAGCCCCGGCAGCCGCCACCCGGCCCGAACCACCAGGTGAGGACGTCGTCCCGGCCGCTGAGCCAGAGGTCGAACGGCGGCATCGACTGGATTGCGTCCTCGCGGATCAGCGAGGTGAGCGCCTCGATGTCGTACTGCTCGAATGCCTTGACGTAGCGCGCGAGCAGGTCGGCGTCGGCCTCGTCGACCGAGGGCGACGTGCCCGCGGCGGTGATCCGATTCTCGTCGAGCGTGGCCCGTGCCCGCTGCAGCGCGCTGTTCACCGAGGCGACGGTGGTGTCGAGGAGCTCCGCGACCTCGGCCGCCTTCCAGCGCAGCACCTCGCAGAGGATCAGCACGGCCCGCTGCCGCGGCGGCAGGTGCTGCAGGGCGGCCACGAAGGCGAGGCGGATCGTCTCGCGCGCCTCGGTCACCTCGGCCGGGTCGCCGTCGTCCGGAACGGCGACGCCGTCCGGGATCGGCTCGAGCCAGGTGACCTCGGGGAGCGTGTTCAGGTTCGACTCGATCGGCTCGCGCGCCGGCCCGATGTCCATCGGGCGCGCCCGTCGCTCGCGGCCGCTGAGCATGTCCATGCAGACGTTCGTCGCGATCCGGTAGAGCCACGACCGCAGCGCAGAACGCCCCTCGAACCGGTCCAGCCCTCGCCATGCGCGCACGAGCGTCTCCTGCACCGCGTCCTCGGCATCGAAGGCGGAGCCGAGCATGCGGTAGCAGAAGCCCGTCAGCTCCTTCCGGTGCGCTTCGAGCTGAAGCTCCGGGGCGGTCGCCTCGAGATTCGTCACCGTGCCATCGTACGGAACCGATGACTTTCAGCGCGCCTACTGGTCTGATCTGACGACACAAGGGAGGATCGATGCTCATCTTCGACATCACCACGTCGCT
>DATFQE010000076.1:0-2688 GCA_035264445.1 Gaiellaceae bacterium
GACCCGCGCCACGAGCGGTACCTACCCGCGAGCCGACCGCACGCCCTTGACGATCGCGCCGTGCATCCCGTCGGCGACGGCGTGCGTGAACTCGACGCTGACGTCCTCGAATCCCGCCGCGCGCAGCCCTTCCTCGTACTCGCCCTTCGAGAGGGCGCCCGCGACGCAGCCGCAGTAGGAGCCGCGCTCCGCGCGGTCGGCGGGGGAGAGCTTGTCCTCGGCGACGACGTCGGAGATGCCGAGCCGGCCTCCGGGCCGGAGCACGCGCGCCATCTCCGTTACGACGGCCGCCTTGTCGACCGAGAGGTTGATCACGCAGTTCGAGATCACCACGTCGACCGACGCGGCCGGTAGCGGGATCTCTTCGATCACGCCCTTGAGGAACACGGCGTTGTCGATGCCGGCGTCCTCGGCGTTCCGCTGCGCGAGCGAGAGCATCTCGTCGGTCATGTCGAGGCCGTAGGCGCGTCCCGTCGGCCCGACCCGCCTCGCCGAGAGGATCACGTCGATCCCGCCGCCGGAGCCGAGATCGAGCACTGTCTCGCCTTCGCGAAGCTCGGCGACGGCGGTCGGGTTGCCGCAGCCGAGGCTCGCGAGGACGGCCTTGTCTGGCAGCTCGCCGCGCTCCTCGGCGTCGTAGAGGGCTTCGCCGAAGCTCGCGTCGGAAGATCCGTCGCCGCAACAGCCCCGGCCGGTCTCGATCACCGAGATTGCCGTTTCGGCGTAGCGGCGCCTGACCTCTTCGCGCAGCGTGTCCGCGGTTGTCGTCATCGCACTGCCTCCTTGAATTCGACGAGGGAAGCGAGGCGCTCGACGGCCTCGCCGGAAAGGGAGTAGAACGCCCACTTGCCGCGCTCCTCGCGCTCGAGGAGCCCGGCCTCGGTCAGCTTCTTCAGGTGATGGCTCACCGTCGGCTGGGAGACCGAGAGGGCCGGCACGAGCTCGCATACGCACACGGGCTCGTCGCTCTGCGAGAGCACGTTGACGATCTTCACGCGCGTCGGATCGCCCAGCGCGCGGAAGAGCGTCGCCGTCGCGTGCGCCTCGTCGTCGGAGAGCGACGCGGTCGCGAGCGGGGCACAACACGTGATGACGGGCAAAGTGCTCAAATCGATGTCGATCAATGTATAGATGAACGTCGATGAGTCTGTCAAGTTAGGTTGCCGTCGTGACCGACTTCCCTCTCCCGGGCAGCGCCCGCTCCGAGCTGGCGGCGGCCGCGCCCGGGACCGGGCCGCAGCACTGGGCGGGGTCGTCGAGCGCCGCGCTCGACGACGACGGCTCGTTCGTCGTCGCGTACCGCGTGCGAGCGACGGCCGACGACTACGCGGCCACCGTCGTCGGCAGATCCGAGGACGGTGCGAACCTCGAGACCATCGTCACGCTCGACAAGGACCGCTTCGGCGCGATGTCGATGGAGCGCCCGGCGCTCGTCCGCACAGAGGACGGACGCTGGCGGATCTACGTCTGCTCGGCGACGCCGAACAGCAAGCACTGGTGGATCGACGTGCTCGAGGCCGAGACGCCCGAGGGGTTCGCCGACGCCGAGGCGCGAGCCGTGTTCCCCGGCGACGAGCTGACCGCGGTGAAGGATCCGGTCGTGCAGCGCATGGACGGCGGCTGGCGCGCGTGGATCTGCTGCCACCCGCTGGACGAGGCCGACGAGGAGGACCGGATGACCACGGCGTATGCGACCAGCGCCGACGGGCTCGACTGGGAATGGCACGGAACCGCGCTCGCGCCGCGGCCGGGCCGGTGGGACGCGCGCGGGGCCCGCATCTCGACTGTGCTCCCCGACGGCCGCGCCGCCTACGACGGGCGGGCGACGAAGGACGAGAACTGGTTCGAGCGGACGGGTCTCGCCGGGCCGGCAGGTGAGGCCGGTCGCCTCGTCCAGACGAACGACGCGCCGGCGAGCCACATGCGCTACCTGGACGTGCTCCCGCTGCCCGGCGGCGGCTACCGGATCTGGTACGAGGCCCCGTTGCCCGGCGAGAGCCACGAGCTCCGCACCGAGCTCGTTCCCGGTTAGGCCGACAGCTCGCGCTCGAGCGGTGTGCGGAAGCGCGGCGTCAGTCGAGTCCCCTCGACGAACGCCGAGAGGCGGTCGACGGCATTGTCGATCGCCGCGACCGCCTCCGCGCCGACGTCCTCGAGCAGCCGGTAGACGACCTCGCCGCCGGGCCGCTGGCCCCAGCCGCCGACGATGCGGCCGTTCCACCAGACGGTCGGGCCGACGTTCCCCGAGCGGTCGAAGAGGGCCGGCGCGTGCTCGCCGAGGTACCAGCTGCGGCCGAGCCAGCCCATCGCGGTCGGATCGAGCGCGGGGAGGAGGGCGGCCCACGGCTCGACGGCCTCGACCGGCTCGACGTCGTCCGGGAGCACGAGCCCGGCGACGCCGTCGACGTCGACCTCGACCGCTTCGACGGCCGCGAGCGCATGCCTGGTGGCGCCGAGCGTCCAGCCGGTCCACCACTTCACATCCTCGACCGTCGCGGGCCCGAACGCGTACAGCCACCGGCGGACGAGCTCGGTCTGCGCGGCGTGGAGCTCCCACTCGGCGAAGCCGCCGGGGAGCCAGGACTCGAGCGGCGTCCAGCGGTACTGGCTGCTGATCCACGACCCGCGCGGCCGCGCGCGGACGATCTTCCCCTCCGCCGCCAGGAGCAAGAGCAGCCTCGTGGTCGC
>DATFQE010000077.1:0-14437 GCA_035264445.1 Gaiellaceae bacterium
ACGGCACGTACACGTTCCTCCCCGCGCACGACGTTGCGTACGAACGCTCGCCCTCCGGCGTGACCGTCACCGCCACGATCGACGACCCACGCGGGCTCCGCGTCGAGCGGGCGATCACCGTCCAGGGCGGCTTGGTCGCGCTCGCCGACCGCACGACGAACCTTTCCGACGTCCGGCTCGAGGCTCCGGTGCTCTACCACGTCAACCTCGGCTGGCCGCTGTGGGACGCGGGCACGACGGTCGCGACCGACGCCGACGAGGTGCGCCCGCGCGACGAGGACGCGGCTCCGCACGACCCGTCGACGGCCCCGCCCGGGCCGGCCGCGCTGCCGGAGCGCGTCTGGGAGCACGTCGGCGCCACCCGAGCCGGCGTCAGGAACGAGGCGCTCGGCATCGCCGTCGAGCTCGAGTTCGACCTGCCGAGGCTGTGGCAATGGGTCGACCCGGCGTCGGGCGTGTACGCGCTCGGCCTCGAGCCCGCCAATTGCTCCGTGCTGGGGCGTGCGCACGACCGGGCCGCGGGCACGCTTCCCTTCCTCGACTCCGGCGACGAGCGAACCACGAGAATCGCCGTCACCGCGAAGGAGGTCGAGTGAGAGCCGGAGTGGTCGGAACGGGGTTCATCGGAGTGGTGCACGTCGAGGCGCTGCGACGGCTCGGGATCGAGGTCGTGGGCGTGGTCGGCTCGTCGCCCGAACGCGCGCAGGCCAAGCAGCTCGCGCCCGTGATCGACGGCTACGAGGCGCTGCTTGCGGACGACAGGGTCGACGTCGTGCATCTCACGACGCCGAACCATCTCCACTACGACGAGGTCAAGCAGGCGCTCGCGGCGGGGAAGCACGTCGTCTGCGAGAAGCCGCTCGCGCTCACGTCGGAGCAGTCAGGCGAGCTGGTCGAGCTCGCTGAGCGGAGCGGCCTGGTCCACTGCACCAACTTCAACATCCGCTTCTATCCGCAGGTGCAGCAGGCGCGGGCGCTCGTGGCCGACGGCGCCGTAGGCGCCGTCTGGAACGTCCACGGCGGCTACCTGCAGGACTGGCTGCTGCTGCCGACCGACTGGAACTGGCGGCTCGAGCCCGAGAAGGGCGGCGCGCTCAGGGCGGTCGCGGACATCGGCTCCCACTGGCTCGACCTCATCCAGTTCGTGATCGGGAGGAAGGTGGAGTCCCTGCTCGCCGATCTCGCGACGACGATTCGGGTCCGGCGGCGTCCAACGCGCGAGATCGAGACCTTCGCGTCGGCGGACGACGTGGCGCGCGAGGACGCACCGATGACGACGGAGGACCTCGCGCACATCCTGCTCCGCTTCGACGACGGCGCGCGCGGCTCGCTCGTCCTCTCGCAGGTGAGCGCCGGCCGCAAGAACTCGCTGCACTTCGAGGTCGACGGCTCCGGCGGCTCGCTCGCGTGGGACTCGGAGCGGAACGACGAACTCTGGCTCGGCCACCGCGGGAAGCCGAACGAGCTGCTCCTCCGCGACCCCTCGCTGTTCCGCCCGGAGGCGAGCGCGCGAACCGCGCTCCCGGCCGGCCACGCCGAGGGCTTCGCGGAGACCTTCAAGGAGCTCTATCGCACCGTCTACAGCGCGGTCGCCGCCGGCGGCCCTCCCCAGGAGCCCGACTACCCGACCTTCGCCGACGGCCACTGGGAGAACGTCCTGGGCGACGCCGTCGCGCTCAGTAACCGTGAACGACGATGGGTGGAGGTGACCACATGAAGCTCGGCCTTCTGACCGCCGCTCTTCCGGACCTGACGCTGGAGGAGGTGGCCGAATGGGCCGCCGGCGAGGGCTTCGGGGCGCTCGAAATCGCGTGCTGGCCCGCCGGCGGAGGCGAGCGTCGGCGGTACGCGGGCGTCACCCACGTCGACGTCGAGAGCTTCGACCCGGACGAGGTCCACGAGACGATGAACCGCCACGGGCTGGCGATCTCGTCGCTCGCGTACTACCCCAACAACCTCCACCCCGAGGACGCGCACCGCGAGGAGGTCAACGGCCATCTCCGCAAGGTGGTCGACGCGGCCCAGCAGCTCGGGGTCGGGATCGTCGGCACCTTCGTCGGGAACGACAAGGATCGGCCGCTCCCGGAGAACCTCCAGCGGTTCCGCGAGATCTGGCCGCCGCTCGTGGACTACGCGGGCGAGCGCGGCGTCAAGATCGCGATCGAGAACTGCCCGATGATCTTCAGCTACGACGAGTGGCCGGGCGGCACCAACCTCGCGTACGCGCCGGCGATCTGGGACGAGATGTTCTCGGCGATCCCGAGCGACAACTTCGGGCTCAACCTCGATCCCTCGCACCTCGTCTGGCTGATGATCGACTACGAGCGGGCCGTCTACGACTACGCCGACCGCATCTTCCACGCGCATGCCAAGGACCTCGAGGTACGGCCCGACGGGCTGTATCGGAACGGCACGCTCTCGAGCGGGATCGGCTGGCAGGTGCCGCGGCTCCCCGGTCTCGGCGAGGTCCGCTGGGACCGCTTCGTCGCCGCGCTCTACGCCGTCGGCTACGACCACGTGCTCTCGATCGAGCACGAGGACCGGCGCTTCGAGGGCGACGAGGACCTCGTCAAGCGCGGATTCCGGCTCGCGCGGGACGTCCTGAAGCCCTACGTCGTCTGAGGGTCGAGGACGAACTTGATCCCCTGCGCCGCGCGCGTCGCAGCGAACGCGCGCTCCCAGTCGGCGAGCGGGACGACCTCCGTGAGCAGCGACTCCAGCTGCACGCGCCGCTCCGCCACCAGCTCCAACGCGGTGCGCCACGAGGCCGGCGTGCTCGCGAACCCCGACGTCACGGTCAGCTCGTGGAAGCACACGAGGTCGAACGGGAGCGAGACCGGCTTGCCCGCCAGCCCGATCTGGACGTAGCTCGCGCCTCGCCGGGCGGCGGCGAGACCAGCGCCCATCCCCGCCTCGCTGCCGGAGCACTCGATCACGACGTCGGCCTCGACGGCGGCATCCTCGGTGGTGCTGGTCTCCAGACCGAGCGCTCGGGTGGCCGCGAGCCGCATCTCGTCTCGCGGCGTCCCACGCACGTGCACCTCACCGCCTGACGCACGGGCGACCTGCGCGGCCAGCAGGCCGACGGGGCCGGGCCCGATCACGAGCACGTCGTCGCCCGACCGCACGGCGGGCTCCGGCTCCAGCAGCGAGTGGCAGACGCAGGCGAGCGGCTCGCACAGGGTCGCGGTCGCCGCCTCCAGCCAGTCGGGTAGCCGATGGAGGTTCGTGACGGGCACGTGGAGCCGGGGCGCGAAGGCACCGTCGACGTGCGTGCCGATCGAGCGTCGCTCCGCGCAGAGGTTGACGCGCCCGGCCAGGCAGTGCGCGCAGCGGCCGCAGGTGGAAAAGTAGGTCTCGCTGGCCACGCGTGCGCCGAGCCAGGCCTCGTCGACGCCCTCACCGACCTCGGCGACCGACCCCGCGACCTCGTGGCCGATCGTGACCGGCGTCACCGTCGCGTATTCGCCGTCCGCAATGTGCAGGTCGGTCCCGCAGATTCCGGCGCCGATCATCTCGAGGACGACGTGGCCGGGGTCGGGCCGAGGCTCGGGCCGCTCGCTCAGGGCCACGTTCCCCGCGCCCGGCGTGAGCTTGGCAAGCCCGATCACTCCGAGCCGGAAACGCGCGCGTAGATCGCCGTCAGCGCGATGATGATCGCGCCGTAGATCACCTGGCGCTGCCATTCATCGGCGTTCAGGAGCGTCAACAGCGACCCGAGCACGGTGAGGATCAGCACGCCGACGATCGTGCCGCTGTAGCTCCCCCACCCGCCGAAGATGGACGTCCCGCCGATGACGACGGCGGCGACCGACTGGAGCAGGTACGGCGACGCGAGGCCGAGGTCCGGGTTGTTGGTGAAGCCGACGAGCAGCAACCCGCCGATCGCACTGAACAGCCCGCAGAGCGCGTACGCGAACACGAGCACCTGCCACACGCGCACGCCGGCCAGCCGGGCCGCGACCTCGTTGTCGCCCACGGCGTAGAGCATCCGTCCGTAGCCCGTGTAGCGCAGGGCAAGGATCAGCAGCGCCGCGAGCGCCGTCCAGAGGATCAGGTTGGCGGGGAGGTAGTCGAAGAACCGGTCCGAGCCCAGCTTGGACACGAAGCTCGGCACCACCTTCTCGAACGATTTCCCGGCGTAGATCGACAGGAGCCCGAACGTGACCGAGGAAGTGCCCAGCGTCATGATCAGCGGGTTCACGCGGAAGATCCCGACGCCGATCCCGTTCGCCAGCCCGATCCCCAGGCCGACGCCGAGGCCGGCCAGGATGCCCTCGACGGTGCCGTTGTTCCCCTGCCAGGACGTCGCGAAGGCCGCGGCTGTCGCGGTGAGCGCGACCGAGAGGTCGACGCCGCCCGTCAGCATCACGAGCGTCTGGCCCGCCGCGATCATCCCGAGCGGCGCCGCCACCAGGAAGGTCGTCGAGAGCTGGTTCCAGGTGATGAACGGCTCGCCCGCGTCGTGGCGGTTGACGACGTCGGTCAGGACGAACAGGAGCACGAGGACGCCGACCAGGACGACGACCGGGTTGTCGACCAGGAACCGCTGCGCCGCGCGCAGCCGGTTCTCGCGCCCGATCGTCTCCGGCGCGACCGTCACGACCGCGTCTTCCGCGTGAGCAGGCCGCCGATCACGACCACGAGGATGATCAGCGCGCCCTGGTAGACGTTGGCGTAGTTGGGGTCGGTGCCGCGCAGCAGCAGGATGATCTTCGAGAGCGTGAGGACGTACGCGGCCGCGATGACGCCGATCAGCCCGCCCACGCCGCCGAGCAGCGAGACGCCGCCGAGGACGACGGCCGCGACGCTGTTGAGCGTGTAGGTCGTGCCCGAGTTCGGGTCGCCGATGCCCGACGACGCCGAGAGCGCCAGGCCGGCGAGGCCGGTGAAGACGCCGGCGAGCAGGTACGCGCCGACGCGCGTCCGGGCGACCCCGATGCCGCTCAGGTACGTCGAGTTGCGGTTCGAGCCGACGGCGTACAGCGCGAGGCCCGGCCGCAGCCAGCGGATCGGCACCCAGACGATCATGAGGGCGGCGAAGACGACGACCGCTGCGTTGGGGATCCCGGTCGTGCCCAGGTCGCCGACGGCGAGATCCGAGTACTCGATCGGCACGCCGCCGCCCGGAATCTCCATGATCCACAGCGCGACGCCCTGCCAGACGAAGAGCATCCCGAGCGTGACGACGATGTCGGGGATCCGCGTCAGCACGATGATCAGCCCCGTGAACGCGCTCGCAAGCATGGTGAGGACGATCACGAGCAGCGAGAACAGCAGCGCGTGACGGAAGCTCATGTCGACCATCTCCCGCGCGGAAAGAACGTTGACCACGCCCATCAGCGAGCCGATCGAGAGGTCGATCCCGCCCGAGATGACGATCACGGCCTGGGCCATGGCGGCAAAGCAGAGCGGCAGCGCGTCGATGGCGACCGCCTGGACGTCGAACTTGAAGTCCTGCTCGGAGAGCGAGCGCCAGTACGGGACCATCGCGAGCAGGACGAGCCAGACCGCGATCGTCCAGCCGTGCAGGCGCAGGTTCCGCCGCCACGGGGTGGCGCCGCGGAACTCGAGCGCCGCCGTCGTGGGCGCGGCCGTCATGCGACCGCCTCGTCGAGCTGCAGTCCGTGCATCGCCTGGAGCAGCGACGCCTCGTCTGCCGCCGCGCCGGCCAGCTCGGCGGTGACGCGGCCGCCGTAGATCGTCAGCACGCGGTCGCAGACGAGCGGGAACTCCGCGAGCTCGGAGCTGAAGAAGAGAATCGCGGCCCCGTCCTCGGCCAGGTCGCGCAGCAGCGAATAGACCTGGCGTTTGGTACCGACGTCGATCCCGCGCGTGGGGTCGTTGCACAGTAGCGCCGCGAAGCCGGACGCGATCCAGCGCGCGATCGTGACCTTCTGCTGGTTGCCGCCCGAGAGGCGGCGAACCTGCTTGGCGGCCCGCATGTCGATGTCGAGGGCCTCCACGGCGCGCCGTACGCGCCTGCCCTCGTCACGCATGTTGATCGGGCCCCAGCGCAGCGGCGTGTTGTAGAGGGGAGCGGCGACGTTCTCGCGCACCGACCGCTGCGGCAGGAGCGCGAGCAGCCGGTCGGGCGGGACGAGCACGACGTTCCGCCGCACGGCGTCATATGGATGGCGGGGCCGAAACGCCTTGCCGTCGACACGGAGCTCGCCGCCCTCGAGCCGTCGCTGGCCGGCGAGCGCCTCGAACAGCTCGTCCTGCCCCTGGCCCTCGAGCGCCGCCAAGCCGAGCACCTCGCCGCGCCGCAGCGCGAACGTGATCCCCTGGACGGCGCCGACCCGGATGTCGTCGACCTCGAGCACGGGCTCGCCCTCGGCGGCCTCGGCCGCTTCCTCGGTTGCGGGCAGCTCGGCCTCGTCGAGCTCGGACGCGACCTTCTCGGCGCGGGCCGCCTCCGGCCCGAGCATGATCTCGACGATCCGCGCCTCCCCGCCCTCGTGGGGGACCATGGTCTCGACGTGGCGGCCGTCGCGGAGGATCGTCGCCCGGTCGCAGGTCGCGATCACCTCGGCGAGCCGGTGCGTGATGAAGAGCACCGACCGTCCCTGCTCTCGCTGCTTGCGCATCACTGCGAAAACTCGCTCCGCGAGGTCCGACGGCAGAGCCGCCGTGATCTCGTCGAGGATCAAGAGCTGCGGCTCGTGGGTGAGCGCCCGGGCGAGGTCGAGCATGCGCAGGATCGGCAGCGGCAGGTCCCCGACCAGCTCGCGGAAGCTGACCGAGAGGTCCATCGCCGTCAGCTGCGAGCGAACGGCGCCCACGGACGAGCCCGTCAGGCGGAGGTTCTGCGCGACGGTCAGGTCGGGGACGAGCGCGGGATCCTGGAACACCGGCGCCAGGCCCAGCTTCGCCGCGTGCATCGGCGACCGCGGCCGCGCGGCCCGGCCGCCGAGGGAGATCGTGCCCTGATCGGGCCGGACCACGCCGGTCAGGCACTTGACCAAGGTGCTCTTCCCGGCGCCGTTCGCGCCCAGGAGAGCGTGGATCTCGCCGGGCGTCACCGAGAGGTCGGCGGAGCGCAGCGCGAGGACCGGCCCGTAGTTCTTCGCGACCCCTCGTGCGTCGAGAAGCGGCGCCGCCTCGCCGCTCATCGCGGCTCCAGAGAGGCGGAGGGGGCGGCGAACCGCCCCCTCCGCGAGTCGACGTCCGGGGCTACGGCCCCTTGCACGCCTTGTACTGAGACAGGCTGTAGGTCGTCCAGGGCGAGATCTGGAGCTGCGCGCTTGCATCGGCCGCGGCGCCCGGCTGGGCGAACCTGTTGATTTTCGCCTTGTCGGCCGGCCACGTCCACACGTCCGGCCTCAGCTTGACCCACTTCGGCACGGACTGCTTGTTCAGCGCCTTGAGGGCGACCGACACGCCGACACCGCCGATCGACGACGGGTTCGTCACGGCCGCACCCTTGAATCCCGGGTACCGGCTCTTGACCTGCCGGATGAAGCCGAAGTTGTCGGCGCCCACGACGGGCACGTACGGCTTCTTCGCGGTCTTGAAGGCGTTGACGACCGTGTAGTCGATGCCGGACGTCCAGACCCCGTCGACCTTCTGGCCGGAGTTGAGGATGTCGAGCATCTGCTTCCCGCCCGGAGCGAACTGCCAGCCGGTGAAGACCGACTTCACGACCTTGATGTTCGGGTACTTCTTCTTCGCCTGCTGGAAGCCCTTGTGCCGATCGGTGTCCGCAGGCACGCCTGCGATTCCGCGCATCTCGACGACGTTGCCACGCCCGCCGATCTTCTTGAACAGCCACTCGGCGCCGAGCCGTCCGTACGCCACCTGGTCGTTCGTCGCGTTGTAGACGCCCGGTGCGTTCACGTACTGGTCGATGAACACGACCGTGATCCCGCGGGCCCGCGCCTGCGCCGCGATCGGCTTGAGCGCGTTCGCGTTCGACGGGTTGATGATGATCGCGTTCACGCCGGCCGAGATCATCGTCCGGATGTCGGCGATCTGGCCCGCCGTGTCGGTCTGGCGGTGAGCGATCCGGAGATCGGACACCTGACCGCTCTTGAGGGCCTGCGCCTTGATCGAGCAGATCATCCCCTCCCGCCAGCCGTTGCCGACGAGCGTGTTGGAGACCCCGAGCGTGTACTTCTTCTGCGTGCTCGTCGCCTGACCGGTCGCCGCGAAGCCGACCACGACCAAGGCACAACCGGCGAGCAGGACGCCGAGGCGCGTGGCACCTCGGCGGCTGAGACCTCTACTCATTCACTTCCTCCTGTCGTTTGGAACGGCACTTCTCCGTCGTCTGGCACATGTTCGTACATCGCCTCGCCGCCTCGCAACGCGCGTGCGAGGCGGTGCGCGTGCTCCGCGTAGGCGTCGTCGAACAGCTCGTCGGAACGGTCCTTGCCCACCAGCGCGGCGCTGGTCAGGACGGGCGGCATCGCGCCGCGCTCGACGAGGAGCGCAGCGGTCCGTGCCTTGACCTCGTTCGCGATCGCGACCGCGGCGATGGTCGAGCCCGGCGCGACCGGCGTCTCGAGCCCCTCGATTGCGACCAGCGCGTCGCCGGGCGGCGTGCACAGGTCGACGACGACGTCGGCGTGGTCAAGCAGGCGCGTCCCGGACGAATGACCGGAAGGTCCGCTCAGCGAGTGCTCCACCGAGGTGACGGCCACCACGGGCAGGCCGCGACGGCGTGCGCCCTTGGCGATCTCGATCGGCACCGCCGACAGCCCGCTCACGCTGAAGACGAGCATCGCGTCGGGAGGTTCGAGCTGGAAGTTCGAAAGGATCACCTCTGCCAGGCCCTCCACGCGCTCGATGAACATCGCCTGCCGCTGGCCGTTGGCGCCGACCACCTGCGTGTGGAAGGTCATCGAGAGCTCCACGATCGGATTGAAACCGGGGTATGAGCCGTAGCGCGGGAAGAGCTCTTCGACCGGGATCCGCGAGTGGCCCGAGCCGAAGGCGTGGACGAGGCGGCCCGCGCCGATCGCCTCGGCGCACAGCTTGCTCGCCTCCGCCAGCGCCTCCGACTGCGTCTGCCCGATCCGCCCCAGCAACGCGGTCGCCGCGTCGAGGAACCTGCTTCCCTCGCCGCCCGGGATCGGGTTAGAGTGCGCCTGCGTCAACCTGTATAGACGTTTAGACAAGTCGGACGCTATCAAGGTGCAGGAGGCGAGACGTATGAGCGGTCACAAGGTGACGATGCTCGGGACGGGCCTGATCGGGCACTTCTACACGCAGACCCTCCACGGGCAGCGAAATCGCGACCGCGTCGACCTCGTGTACTCGCGCTCGCGCGAGCGGGCAGAGGAGTTCGCCGGGCAGCTCGACGTGCCGCGCTGGACGACCGACCTGGAGGGGGCGGTCGCGGACCCCGGGACCGACACGGTCGTGATCGGGCTCCCCAACGTCCTGCACGAGGAGACGGTCGAGCTCTGCGCCCGCCACGGCAAGGCGGTTCTCTGCACGAAGCCGCTCGCGCGGAGCGGCGAGGAGGCGAGGCGCATCGTCGACACGGTCGAGCGCGCGGGAATCTTCGCCGGCTACCTCGAGGACCTCGTCTACACGCCGAAGACGCTGAAGGCGGTCAAAGCGGTCCGCGACGGCCAGATCGGCGAAGTCACGTGGGCGCGGTCGCGCGAGACCCACCCGGGCCCGCACAGCGCGTGGTTCTGGGACGCAAAGCAGGCGGGCGGCGGCGCGATCGTCGACCTCGGCTGCCACTGCATCGAGATCCTCCGCTCGTTCGTGGGCAAGGAGAACCGTCCGGTCGAGGCGATGTGCTGGCTCGACACGCTCGTCCATCCGATCGAGGCCGAGGACAACGCGATCGCGCTGATCAGGTTCGAGAGCGGCGCGATCGGCCAGTTCGAGGTCTCGTGGACGTTCCGCGGCGGGATGGACCTCCGCGACGAGGTCGCCGGCACCGAAGGCACGATCTGGACGAACCACTTCATGCGCACCGGCTTCGAGCTGTTCTCGTCGGGCCAGGGCGCCGGGTACGTCGCCGAGAAGGCGGAGACGACGAGCGGGTGGATGTTTCCCGTCGGCGACGAGCTCGCCGAGCTCGGCTACGTCGACATGTTCACGGACATGTTCGACTCGATGGACGAGGGCCGCGACCCGATCGAGACGTTCTACGACGGCTACGTCGTGAATGCCGTGATGGACGCCTGCTACCGCTCGGCCGAGTCACGCGGCTGGGAGCCCGTTCAGCTCGAGGACTGGCGAGGCGGCGGCGTCGGCCGGATCGCGCCCGCGCGACGTGAGTGGGACGGGAAGACGCTGATCAAGCGGGAGCAGATGCCCGACGGGCGTCTGAAGCTGATCGTCAAGGACGAGTCGACGGGCGAGTTCGCCGACGTCGTCACCGAGGGCGAGCCGGCTTCCACCGGCTGAGCGTTGCCCGCTGCGGTCGTGACGGGGTCGGCGGGCGGCATCGGCTCGGCGACGGCCGCAGCCCTCGACGCCGCCGGCTTCACGGTGACCGGCCTCGAGGTCGACGACGACGCGTCCGACGTCTTCGCCGCGCTAGAGCGCCTCGACCTGCTCGTCTGCGCGCACGGGATCAGCGGGAGAAGCCTCGGCGACGGGCCGGTCGACGTTTGCACCGAGGCCGGCTGGGACGCGGTCCTCGACGCGAACCTGCGCTCGACCTTCGTCTTCTGCAAGCACGCGGTTCCACTTCTCCGCGCGGCCGGGGGCGGCGCAATCGTGGTCGTCTCGTCCGTGCTCGGCCTGGTGGGCGGAGACGAGGACTTCGCCACGCACGCGTACGCCGCGTCGAAGGCGGGGCAGATCGGGCTCTCGCGCGCGATGGCGGTCACGTACGCGCCCGAACGGATCCGCTGCAACGTCGTCTGCCCGGGGCTGATCGAGACGCCCATGAGCCGACGCGCGCAGGAGGACGAGGGGATCCGCGCTCGTCTGCCGGAGCTCCAGCCGCTGACCGGCACCCTCGGGCGGCCGGAGGACGTCGCGCAGGCGGTCGTATACCTCGCAACCGCGCCGTTCGTGACCGGCGCGGTGCTTCCCGTCGACGGCGGTTGGACGGCGCGATGAAGCTCCTCGCTGTCGCCCTGGCCGCGTTCGCGCTGTCGACGCCGGGCGCCGGTCAGCGCGACTTCACGGTCTCGCAGGCGAAGCGGGCGTTCCACGCGGCCACCGGCCGGGCGCTCGTCTCCTACCGCGAGGCGTCGACGCCCGACGCAGCGTCGCTGCGAACGCAGCCGTACAGCACGACCCGGTTCGGGACGTTCCAGCTCTTCGTGCTCAACCCGAAGAAGGTCGAGCGGATGCGGCGCGTCTTCACGCACGCCGTGCCGCCGGACGGCCGGGGCATCCACTGGGTTCCCGACCGGGCGGGCGGCTGGATCGGCGTGACCGTGTTCCGGCGGAACCTCCTGATCGCGTGGTTCCCGCCCGGAGGCACGAAGGGAGTCGACGCGACGTGGACGAGGCTCGACCGCGCGATGCGTCGCGTTGCGCCACGCGTCGACTAGCCAGGTGTTAGGTTCCGCGCCGATGGCGAAGCGCCTGGCGCTCCTTATCGGTCTCGTCGCCGTCGCGACCGTCTCGATGGCCGCCTCCGGCGGTAACCAGCAGTACTCCTGGCAGCTGACTCCGACGGGCTCCGCCGCTCGACTGCGCGGGCTCTCCGTCGTCAGCGAGGACGTCGTCTGGGCGAGCGGCAGCCTCGGGACGGTCCTCCGCACCACGAATGCCGGCGCCACCTGGCAGAACGTCGGCCCGCCGGGGACCGCCACGCTGCAGTTCCGCGACATCGAGGCGCTCGACGCGAGCACCGCGGTCATCCTCTCGATCGGCAACGGCACGGACTCGCGGATCTACCGCACGACGAACGGCGGCGCGAGCTGGCAGCTGGTCTTCACCAACACCGACCCGGCCGCCTTCTACGACTGCATGACGTTCTTCGACAGGCACCGCGGACTAGCGCTGTCCGACCCCGTGAACGGCCGCTTCCGCATCCTCGGAACGAGCGACGGCGGACAAACCTGGAGCGTCGTCGCGGCGGACATGCCGCCCGCGCTGCCGAACGAGTTCGCGTTCGCCGCCAGCGGCCAGTGCATCACCTCTGCGGGAGGGCGCGACGCGTGGATCGGCACGGGCGGCGACGCGGTCGCCCGCGTCTTCCATTCGAGCGACCGCGGCCTCACCTGGACGGTCGCAAACACGCCGGTTCACAGCGGCCGGTCGGCGGGGATCTTCGCGCTCGCGTTCCGCGACCACCGGCACGGGCTGGCGGTCGGCGGCGACTTCGCGGCGCCGACGGCCTCGCCCGACGCGTTCGCGCTCAGCGACGACAGCGGTGCGAGCTGGCGCCTGGTCACGGCCGCTCCCGACGAGTACCGCTCCGGCGCGCACTGGGTGACGGGGACGACGGCGCTCGCGGTCGGCCCTAGCGGCAGCGACGTCAGCGTCGACCAGGGCCGCTCGTGGACGCGGTTCGACAGCGGCAGCTTCGACACGGTCGATTGCGCAGGCGGCTTCGCCTGCTGGGCGTCCGGCGAGCAAGGGCGCGTCGCGAAGCTCGTTCGCTCGACTCTCTGAAGCTCGACCGCTCCCTTGTCTACAGGACGACGAGCGAGACGGCCACGAACTGCGCGGCCGCGGCTGCGATCACGAGCACGTGGAAGAGCTCGTGGTACCCGAACACGGCCGGGAACGGGTCCGGTCGGCGGAGCCCGTAGATGATCGCGCCCGCCGTGTAGAGGAGGCCGCCGGCGACGACGAGCACGGCGGCCGCCACGCCGAGCTTCGAGAAGAGCTGCGGCGCGGCCAGCACCCCGACCCAGCCCACGGCGAGATAGGAGGCCGTCGCGGCCCAGTTCGGCGCGTCGATCCAGCAGAGGTTCACGGAGAGGCCGAAGAGAGCGGCCACCCAGACGACCGCGAGCAGGGCTGCCGACGAAGCGCCCTCGAACGCGAGCAGCGCGAACGGCGTGTACGTCCCGGCGATGAAGAGGAAGATCGTCGAGTGGTCCAGCCGCCGCGCCCAGGCCCGCCGCGCCGGCGTCCTCCAGTCCACGCGGTGGTAGATCGCGCTCGCCCCGAACATCGCGGCGAGCGCCGCGGCGTAGACCCACGAGGCGAAGCGCTCGCGGGCGCCGTCGGCGAGGACGACCAGCACGATTCCCGCGGCGAACGCCGCGAAGAACGCCCACTGGTGGAACACACCTCGTAGATGGGGCTTCGGCAGCTCGACGTCCACCTGCCGAATTAACGCACAGACGTCGGCGCCGGTTACTCCCGGCGGGTCTCGCGGGCCGCGAGGTTCGCGCCCGTCTCGGGGTCGAAGAAGTGGAACCGCGCGGGATCGACGGAGAGCCGCAGGCGGCCGCCGGGTGCCGCGGGGCTGCGGGCGTCGACCCTCGCGTTGAAAATCGCTCGGTCGCCGCCGATGATCCGCTCCTCCTCCCTCTCCTCGCGTACGAGGAGGTTCTCGCTGTCGACCGGAGGCGCGTCGATCGGGAAGATCACGTGCGTGTCCGAGCCGAGCTCCTCGATCACGGCGACCTCGACGTCGATCGCCGGCAGCTCAGGATCCGCGAACGCCGTGTCCTCGAACGCCTCGGGACGGACGCCGACGATCACTCGGCCTCCCGCGACCTCGGCGTCCGCGCCGAGCGGCAGCCGCAAGCCCGCCAGCTCGACGTGCCCGTCGTCGATCCGGCCCTCGACGAGGTTCATCGCCGGCGAGCCGATGAAGGCCGCGACGAAGAGGTTCCTCGGGGAGCGGTAGAGGCCCTGCGGCGTGTCGACCTGCTGGATGCGGCCGTCGCGCATGACCGCGACCCGCTGACCCAGCGTCATCGCCTCGACCTGGTCGTGCGTGACGTAGATCGTCGTCGTGCCGAGGCGCGCGTGCAGCGCGGAGAGCTCGGCGCGCATGCTGACCCGGAGCTTGGCGTCGAGGTTCGAGAGCGGCTCGTCCATCAGGAACGCCTTCGGCTCGCGGATCACCGCCCGCCCCATCGCGACCCGCTGGCGCTGGCCGCCGGAGAGCTGGGCAGGGCGCCGGTCGAGCAGCTCCCCGAGCCGGAGCATGCGGGCGACCTCGTCCACGCGCCGCCGGATGTCCGCCTTCGCGGTCCGCCGCACCTTGAGGCCATAGCCGAGGTTCTGGCGCACGCTCATGTGCGGGTAGAGCGCGTAGCTCTGGAAGACCATCGCGACATCGCGCTTGCGCGGCGCGAGGTCTGTGACGTCGTGGTCGTCGATGAGGATGCGTCCCGCGGTCGCCTCCTCCAGGCCGGCGATCAGGCGCAGGAGCGATGTCTTCCCGCAGCCCGACGGGCCGACGAGGACCATGAACTCGCCCTTCTCGATCTCGAGCGAGACGTCGTCCACGCACACGAATCCACTCGCGAATCGCTTGGTCACGCGCTCGAGGGCGATCTGACCCGTCACGCCGCCACGCGCTCCTTGCCGCCGACGAAGA